>JBBQIA010000218.1:0-4054 GCA_038324485.1 Lysobacterales bacterium | reverse complement strand
GGTAATCACCGGTGATTTGCCCAGCGGGTGCACTTTTTTAAGCGCCGATGGGGCCAACTTGGTCTTGGGGTCGCGCTGGTAGCGCTTGATTTTGTAGTCGATACCCAGCTCTTCCAGCAGCCAGAGCACGCGCTGGGAGCGCGAGGTTTCAAGGTGGTGAACGGTGATCATGCAGGCTTCCCGTGGACGTTCGGAAGTTCAAACGCCCTTTTTGGAGAGTCTGGCGAGTGCTCAGCGGTCGCACAAGCGCCGGCTGGGGCTCGTTCGTGGTCAGAAAGACACAGCGCAAACGCTGGGTTGAGCATGATCGAGCAATGAACAAACAAAGCCGCCGCACCCCGATGCAGAACCCCGTGCAGCCCAATGTCCCCTACCTCCTCGCACGTGGCCGCCTAGCCGCACTCGCGACGGTTGCTGCGCTGATGCTCGCCGGCTGCAGCGGCGCGTTTTTCAGCGTGCTGAATTCAGGTCTCGACGGGCCTGCGCCGCAGTCGGTGGAGTTCGCACCAGAGCATGCACTGGCGCTGGATGTGTTCCGGCCACGCGGCGGCGCGCCCCCGGCCCCGGTGGTGGTGTTCTTCTATGGCGGCAGTTGGAAGGATGGCGAGCGCGCCGACTACCGCTTCGTGGGCGATTCCCTCGCCGGCGAGGGCATGCTGGTGGTGATTCCGGACTACCGGAAGTATCCGGAGGTGCGATTCCCCGACTTCATGGATGACGCGGCGGCTGCAGTGGCCTGGGCGCGACGCGAGGCGACACGCCTGGGCGGCGACCCGGAGCGGATCTTCCTCGCCGGCCACTCCGCTGGCGGCCATATCGCGGCACTGCTGGCGACCGACGAGCGCTATCTCAAGGGTGTCGACGTCCCGGCCAGCGCCATCGCTGGCCTGGTCGGGCTAGCCGGCGCCTACGACTTCCTGCCCAGCGACGACGAGGAACTGCAGGCGATCTTCGGGACCGCGCCCGACGAGCAGGCGCGATCGCAGCCGGTGAACTTCGTCGCGGGGGACGAGGCGCCTGCGCTGCTGATCCACGGAGATGACGACCGCCTCGTGCTGCCCCGCAACAGCAGGCACTTCGCGGAGGTGCTTCAGGCCCATGGCGTGACCGTGGATCATCGAACCGTGGATGGGGTCGGGCACATCCGCCTGCTTGCCGGACTTCGCGACAAGCGGCTTGCCGACGTGCTCGAACCGATGGTCGAGTTCATCGGACAGGCGGCTTCGGAACCGGGTCCGCCCTGATCCGGGCTGGCTAGATCGTCATTGACCCCCACCCGTTCCCTCAACAATCCCACCCTTCGTCAGCCCAAGCGGGTCCAGCGCCCGCGCCAGCACCTCGCGATTCAAGCCGGTCTCTTCCACCGCCACATCCAAAATCGGCCTGGCGCTGGCATAAGCTTTTTTCGCAATCGCTGCGGCCCTCTCGTAGCCGATCATCGGGTTCAGGGCCGTCACCAAAATGGGATTCTTGCCCAGCGCGTCCTGCAAACGATCCTCGCGCACAGTGAATCCGGCGATGGCCTTATCGGCCAGCAGCCGCGACGCATTCGCCAGCAGTTCAATCGACCACAGCAGGTTGTGAGCGATCACCGGCAGCATCACGTTTAGCTGGAAATTACCGCTCTGCCCCGCGACGGAAATGGTGGTGTGCAGGCCCATCACTTGGGCGCAGACCATGGCGACGGCCTCGGGAATCACCGGATTCACTTTGCCCGGCATGATCGAGCTGCCCGGCTGCAGGGCCGGCAGCGCAATCTCGCCCAAGCCCGCCAGCGGGCCGGAGTTCATCCAGCGCAGGTCGTTGCTGATCTTCATCAGCGACACGGCCAGCGTATTGAGCTGCCCGGAAAGCTCAACAGCCACGTCTTGCGTGGCGATGCCCTCGAAAGCGTTGGCAGCGGTGTCGAAGGGCGCGCCGGAAAGCCGCGCCAATTCGGCCACGGCGCGCGCCGCGAACTGCGGGTGTGCGTTGATGCCGGTGCCCACGGCGGTGCCGCCCAGCGGCAGGGCGCGCACGCGGCGTTCGGTGTCGCGCAGGCGCTCTTGGGCATGGCCAATCTGGCTGGCCCAGGTGAACAGCTCCTGCCCCAGCGTCAGCGGCATGGCGTCCATCAAATGCGTGCGCCCGGTTTTCACCGTACCGATGTGCTCGTGCGCGCGGCGGGCAATGACCTCGCGCAAATGCTCCAGCGCGGGCAGCAGTCGTTCGCGCAGCGCCAGCACCGCGCCCACTTGGATGGCAGTAGGCACCACATCGTTCGAGCTTTGGCCCAGATTGACGTGGTCGTTCGGGTGCACGGCGTGGCCGCCCAAGGACTTCGCCACGTGGGCGATCACCTCGTTGGCATTCATGTTGCTGGACGTTCCCGACCCGGTTTGAAACACGTCCACCGGGAATTCGGCGTCGAACTCGCCGCTGGCGACTTTCATCGCCGCATCGCGGATGGCGTCGCCTAAGGCCACGTCCAGCAGGCCTAGGCCCGCGTTGGCTTCAGCAGCGGCAGCTTTGATCAGGCCGATGGCGCGAAGAAAGCCGCGCGGCATGCGCCAGCCGGAAACAGGAAAGTTCTCGACGGCGCGCTGCGTTTGCGCGCCCCAGAGCGCCTCGGCCGGCACGGACAGCTCGCCCATGCTGTCGCGTTCGATGCGGGTGTTGCGGGCCATGCGAGGCTCCTTGCGATCGGGCCTTTGATCCTACGCCTCGTCAACGCCCTTCCTGAGGCCCTCCGCCAGCCCGCCGGGTAGAATGCGGGGCTTCGCGGCCCTGCCCGCCTTGCTCCTAGCCCGGCCCCGCCATGTCCCACGCCCTCACCGCCCTGTCCCCGCTCGACGGCCGCTACGCCGGCAAGGTCGACGCCCTGCGACCGATCTTCTCGGAATACGGCCTCATCCGCGCCCGCGTCTGCGTAGAAATTGCGTGGCTGCTGGCCTTGGCTGCCGAACCCGGCATTCCCGAACTTCCGCCCTTCTCGGAGAGCGCGGCCTCGGCGCTGCAGCGCTTGGTCGAGGGCTTCTCGGTGGAGGATGCCGCCCGCATCAAGGCCATCGAGCGCACCACCAATCACGATGTGAAAGCCGTCGAGTACTTCCTGAAAGAGCGGCTAGCCGACAACGCGGAATTGAAGGACGCGCTCGAGTTTGTGCACTTCGCCTGCACCTCGGAAGACATCAACAACCTCAGCTACGCGCTGATGCTCAAGCAGGCCCGCGTTGAAGTGCTGCTGCCGCAGCTCGATGGCCTGATCGACACACTGACGCGCTTGGCCGTTGAGCACGCCGGCGAGCCGATGCTCTCGCGCACGCACGGCCAGACGGCCAGCCCGACGACGCTTGGCAAAGAGCTGGCCAACGTGGTGGCGCGCTTGAAGCGCCAGCGCGCGCAGCTGGCGCAGGTCGAAATCCTCGGCAAGATCAATGGCGCGGTGGGCAACTACAACGCGCATCTTTCGGCCTATCCGAAGGTCGACTGGCCGAGCCTTGCGCAGAACTTCGTCGAGTCGCTCGGCCTGCACTTCAACGCCTACACCACGCAGATCGAGCCGCACGACTTCATTGCCGAACTAGGCGACGTGCAGCGCCGGGTCAACACCATCTTGATCGACTTCGCGCGCGACACCTGGGGCTACATCTCGCTCGGCTACTTCAAGCAAGCGCTGAAAGACGGCGAAGTGGGCAGCTCGACCATGCCGCACAAGGTCAATCCAATTGACTTCGAAAATGCCGAGGGCAACTTCGGAATCGCGAACGCTTTGTTTGAGCACTTTGGCGCCAAGCTGCCCATCAGCCGCTGGCAGCGCGACCTCACCGACTCGACCGTGCTCCGCGCGCTGGGCACCGCATGGGGCCACACGCTGGTGGCGTTTGATGCGCTGAATCGCGGCGTCGGCAAGCTGAAGGTCAACCCGGCCCGCTTGGCCGAAGACCTCGACGCCAGCTGGGAAGTCTTGGCCGAACCTGTGCAGACGGTGATGCGTCGCTACGGCTTGCCGAACCCCTACGAGCAGCTGAAGGCCCTGACCCGCGGCAACGCCATCACCCGCGATTCGATGCAC
>JBBQIA010000217.1:0-4062 GCA_038324485.1 Lysobacterales bacterium | reverse complement strand
TAGGCTTCGGCAGTCTTCTTCATCTTGATCAGCACTTCGGCCGAAATCTGCTGCGGCGCCATCTTGTTGCCGTCGGCGGTGGACACCCACGCATCGCCATTTTCGTGCGCGAAGATGCTGTACGGCACGAGGTCGAGGTCTTTCTTCACTTCGGCGTCAGTGAAACGGCGGCCAATCAGGCGCTTGACGGCGTAGAAGGTGTTTTTCGGATTGGTGACGGCCTGGCGCTTGGCCGAGGCGCCCACGATGGTCTCGCCGTCCTTGGTGAAAGCGACGATGGACGGGGTGGTGCGGTCACCTTCCGCGTTCTCGATCACTTTGACGTTGCCGCCTTCAATGATCGCGACGCAGCTGTTGGTGGTGCCAAGGTCGATACCGATGATCTTGCCCATGGGGGTCTCCTCAAAAATTCTGGTCGTTCGATTCGGGCGGCGCATCGCGCCGTGGTCTGTGTCTGTCAGTGGGGTCGGAGGGGCGGGGTTTTCAAGCCCCCGTCACGCAAACCGTGCTGGACAGTGGACTTGGTTCAGGCGCTGCCGTCGCTCGCCACGACGACCAGCGCAGGCCGCAGCAGTCGATCGTTGAGCACGTAGCCCTTCTGGAACACCTCAAGCACCGTGCCGGGCGCGGCGTCGGCGCTGGGCATCTGCGTCACCGCCTGATGACGTTCTGGAGTGAAGGCCTCGCCCTTCGGGTCCAGCTCAACGAGCCCGTTGTCAGCCGCAGTCTTTAGCAACTGACGCAGGGTCATCGCGAGGCCTTCTTTTAGCGGATGCGCCTCACTGCCGGCGGCTTTCAGGCCCGCGTGCAGGCTATCGAACACCGGCAGCAGCTCGCCCAACAGGCGCTCGTTGGCGAACTTGCGGGCGCCGTCTAACTCGCGCGCCATGCGGCGACGCTGGTTTTCCAACTCGGCGCGCTCGCGCAGGGTCTGCTCGCGAAGCTCGGCCAGCGCCATGCGCAGGTCGGCATTCTCGATCTCTAACGGCGTCTCGGTGGAGAGATGCTCGTTGAGGCCCTCGGAATCGTGGCCTTTGATGGGTTCTACCGGGTCGTGCTCGTGGTTCATCAGGCTATCCCCGCCGCGAATTGCGGCCTTGTGGCGGCTATTCAGTGCCGATGGCGGCTTTTATGGAGGCGAGGTGGCTGTTTTCAAGGCCTTTCCAACCAAATGTGCCGTGGCCTGCACCATCGGGATGACCTGTTCATAGGCCATGCGGCTGGGGCCGATGACGCCCAGAACGCCCAACACGCGGCCATTAACACCGTACGGCGCGGTCACCAAGGTGCAGCCGCCGAAGGGCGCCATGCCGGTTTCTTCGCCGATAAAGATGCGAACGCCCTGAGCCTGCGCGCAGCGCTCCAGCAGGGTCAGGATCTCGCGCTTTTGCGCAAAAGCGTCGAACAAATGACGCAACCGCTCCACGTCGGCCAAGTCTGGACTGCCCATCAAGCGCGTCTGCCCGGCCACCAGCATGTCGTCGGCCGCGTCGGGCATGACCTGCGCTGAAAGCTCGACAGCAGCCGACAGCGTGCGCTCCAGCTCTGACTTGGCCGCCTGCAGGTCACGCAGCAGGGCTGCGCGGATGTCCGGCCAAGTGCGGCCCGCGTAATGGCGATTGAGGTAGTTCGAGGTCTGCTCCAACTCCTCGGGGGCGTAGGGCCGGCGGGTCTGGATGATCCGGTTTTGCACCTCGTGGTCCATGAAGACCAACACCACCAAGACGCGCTGAGCGTCGATGGGAACGAATTCGATGTGGCGGAAGGCAAAGGCCGCGCGCTGCGGAACGGTGACCACGCCGACTGAGTGACTCATGGCGGACAGCAATTCCGTGGCACCGGCCAAAAGGCCCTGCGTGCCCTGCCCCTGCGGCAGTTGGTCGGACAACAGGCGCACCAAGGCCTCGTCCGGCTGCGGCAGCTCAATCAGGCTGTCGACGAAGACGCGGTACCCGTGCGAGGTCGGCACCCGGCCGGCGCTGGTGTGCGGCGCGGCCACCAAGCCCAAGTCCTCAAGGTCGGCCATGATGTTTCGGATGGTTGCAGCACTGACGTCCAAACCCGACTGCTTGGCCAACGTGCGCGACCCCACAGGCTCGCCATGCTCGATGTATTGCCGCACGAGGGAGTGCAGCAGTTGCCGGGCGCGGGGATCAAGGCGGTGGGAAGACACAGGCATCGGCTCATCGGGTCAGGCGGATTCCTTATACATAGGTGCAGCGATCCCCGATGACAAGCGTTGGCGCTGACATGGCCGGATGCTAGCGTTCGCCCTCGCCTCTCCGGCCGATGCTGGAGCCGGGCCTTTAACCACCCTCGGAAACCCATGCTTACCCAGCTCTCCCTGCGCGATTTCGCCGTTGTCCGCCATGCCGAACTGCAGTTCGGGCCCGGAATGACGGTGATTTCCGGCGAAACCGGGGCCGGCAAATCCCTGCTGGTCGATGCGCTGCTGTGGCTGACGGGCTCGCGCGCCGATGTGGGCATGGTGCGGGCGGGTGCTGCGCGGGCCGAGTTGGCCGCCGAATACCAGCTCGCCGACGCCCCTGCAGCCGCCGCATGGCTGGCTGAGCACGAACTGGACGATGACGGGGCCTGCCAGATTCGCCGCGTGGTGAAAGCCGATGGCGGCTCCAAAGCGTGGATCAACGGCCGAGCGGCCACCTTGTCGCAGCTGGCGGCCTTGGGCGGTCTGCTGGTCGAGATCCACGGCCAGCACGAGCACCAAGCCCTGCTTGATCGCCATCGCCAGATGGGCCTTCTCGACGCCTTCGGACGCCATGCAGCGCTACTGTCGCCGGTGCGCAGTTTGGCCTCTGCTTGGCAAGACGCCGATCGCGAACTCGCGGCCCTGCAGGCTCGCGGCGACGTCGGCGAGCGCATCGCAGAGCTGCGCCATCTGATCAGCGAACTCGAGCGCGACAGCCTCCCGCCCGAAGCCATCGACGCCCTGCTTGCTCGCCATCGCCGCGCTGCTAATGCCGGCGCGCTGGCCGAGGCCTGCGCCCGCGCCGAGCAGCTCTTGGGCGACGAACACGGCGCCGGTGCTGGCATCGGCCAGGCCCTCTCGGCGCTGTCGCGCTGGCAGGACGAAGAACCCGCACTGGCCGAGGCGGCCGCCTTGGCGGAGACCGCGCGCCTGCAGCTGCAAGAAGCCGCGCTGCGGCTGGAATCCTTGCGCGAAGGCCTTGAACTCGATCCGGACGAACGCGAACGGGGCGAGGCCCAGCTATCTCGCCTGCACGAACTGGGTCGCAAGCATCGCGTCCCGCTGCTGGATCTAGACCAGCGCCGCACCGAACTCGTGGCCGAATGCGCTGCGCTGGAAGGCAGCGTCGGACGCGTCGCCGCTCTTGTCAGTCAGCGCGAAAAAGCCGCGCAGGACTGGCAGGCCGCCGCTCAGCGCTTGAGTGCAGCCCGCGGAAAAAGCGCCAAGGCCCTAGGCACCGCCGTGGCCGAACTGATGCAGGAATTGGGCATGTCGGGCGGCGTCTTCGACATTGCACTCGAGCGCGCAGAAAGCCCCAAACCTGCCGCGTCCGGCCAAGAGCGCTGCGAATTTCTGGTTAGTGCCAACCCTGGCCAGCCGCCGCGTGCTCTGCGCAAGGTCGCCTCGGGTGGCGAATTGGCGCGCATCGCCTTGGCCATCGAAGTGGCCACTTTGGGCCTCGACGACACGCCGACGATGGTCTTTGACGAAGTGGACACCGGCATTGGCGGCGCCGTGGCCGAGATCGTGGGCCGCATGCTCCGCCAGCTCAGCGCCGGCCGACAGGTGCTGTGCGTCACCCACCTCGCCCCGGTCGCAGCACAAGGGCATGCGCACTATCGGGTCGCGAAGTCCGTCGACAATGACGGCACGCACAGCGTGCCTGTGGCGCTGGCGGACAGCGAGCGAGTGGAAGAAATTGCCCGAATGCTGGGTGGCATCGACATCACCGCTGCCGTGCGAACCAGCGCTCGGCAGCTGATGGAAAAAGCCCGAAAATCCTAGCGCTTACTTTCGCGCCTTGCGGACGTAGAGCACCAAGGCGTGCTCTTCAATCTCGTAGCCGTGCTTCG
>JBBQIA010000216.1:0-4064 GCA_038324485.1 Lysobacterales bacterium | reverse complement strand
CAGCACTGGTGGCACGAGCCCGGCGGCGCCGGCGTGCGCACGCATTTTTCCGACGACCTGCTGTGGCTGCCCTACGCCACCAGCCACTATCTGCAGGCCACCGGCGACGCGGCGCTGCTGGACGAAGCGGTGAGCTTTCTTGAGGGCCCGCCGGTGCCCGAGGGCGCTGAAGACCGCTACGACACGCCCGCCGTCAGCGCACTCACGGGCAGCGTGTTCGAGCACGGCGCGCGCGCCATCGACCGCAGCCTGCCGGTGGGCGCACACGGGCTGCCGCTGATGGGCAGCGGCGACTGGAATGACGGCATGAACCGGGTGGGCAGCGAGGGCCGCGGCGAGTCGGTCTGGCTCGGCTGGTTTCTGTGCGACATCGTCAGCGCTTGGCTGCCGCTGGCGCAGGCGCGCGGTGAGACGCAGCGGGTTCGGCGCTGGACGACGGCACTCGCCGGCTGGCGCCATGCCTTGGATACGCAGGCCTGGGACGGCGCTTGGTTCAAGCGCGCGTTCTTCGATGACGGTAGCCCGCTGGGGTCGTCGAGCCAGCCGGAAGGCCGCATTGATCTGATCGCGCAGGCCTGGGGCGTGCTGAGCGGCGAAGCCTCGCTGGAACGCCAGCGTATGGCGATGAACGCGGTCGATGTGCAGCTGGTGGACGCCGAGCACGGCGTGGTTCGACTGCTCACGCCGCCGCTGGTGCACGCGCACCCGAGCGCGGGCTACATCCAGGCCTACCCGCCCGGCGTTCGCGAGAACGGCGGGCAGTACGCGCATGCCGGCGCATGGGCGCTGATGGCCGCCGCGAAGCTGGCGCTGCGCGAGATCGACGACGGCCTTACCCGAACCGACACCGACACGCCCTACCGTTACTTCACCTATCTGAGCCCGGCGCACCGCGCGGGGGATCCGCGCTGGGGCGAGGCCTACGGCGTCGAGCCCTATGCGATTGCGGCCGACGTTTATGGCGCGCCGCCTTATACCGGGCGCGGCGGCTGGAGCTGGTACACCGGCGCCGCCGGCTGGACGCATCGGGCTGCGGTGGAATCGATTCTGGGCCTGCACCTTCACGCCGATGCGCTGTGGTTCACGCCCTGCCTGCCGGCGCACTGGCCGCGGGCCGAGATCACGCTGCGGCGCGGCGAGCGCGCCATGCGCTTCGTGCTGGTGCGCGCTGAACCGAGCGATGCGCTAGCCGCGTGCGCCCTGCCCCATGCACAGCTGCTGGCGGCGGGTGATCGTCTTCGCTGGAACGGGCTGCCGCTGCAGACCTGCTTTGTCATTCCGCTGCCGCGGGCCTGTGTGCGATAACGCACATACAGGATCTAGTCCACTGCCTATCCTTTTAGGATTTGTGCATCCTGCTTCCAAAGGCGGTGCTGCCCCAATCAGGAGACGCTTCGTGGCCATCCACCTCGATCAATCGGCCAACCAGCTGCTGGCTTCGCTGCCACCGGCCGAGTGGCAGCGCATCTCGCCCATGCTGGAGCCGATCGACCTTCCGCTGGGCCACGTGCTTTACGAGTCCGGCAGCACGATTAGCTACGTTTACTTTCCCATCAATGCCATCGTTTCGCTGCTGTATGTGCTGGAAGACGGCGCTTCCGCCGAGATTGCGGTGGTGGGCAAAGAGGGTGTCGTCGGCATCGCGCTGTTCATGGGCGGCGAAACTACGCCCAGCCGCGCCGTAGTGCAGAGTGCGGGCAAGGGCTACCGGCTGCGCGCCGCCGATATCAAAGAAGAGTTCAATCGCTCCGGGCCGGTGCTGCACCTACTGCTGCGCTACACCCAGGCCTTGATTACGCAGATGGCGCAAACCGCCGTATGCAATCGCCACCATTCGCTAGATCAGCAGCTCTGCCGCTGGCTGCTGCTGAGCCTGGACCGCGTGAACAGCAGCGAGCTGGTGATGACGCAGGAGCTGATCGCCAACATGCTGGGCGTTCGCCGTGAGGGCGTGACCGAAGCTGCGCTCAAGCTTCAGAAGCAGCGCCTGATCAAGTACGCGCGCGGCCACATCACCGTTCTCGATCGCCCCGGGCTGGAAGAGCGCGCCTGCGAGTGCTATGCGGTGGTGAAGAAAGAATACGACCGGCTGCTGCCTGACGAGCAGGCCGTATAGGGCCCGAAAGCAGGCCTTGAGTGCGCTGGCGCACAGCCAGCCGCTGCGCGCTGCATCACAGTGGACTGCATGCGTGCTGTCGTCTCAGCCGCCGGGAGAACGCTGCGATGGCGCAAGCCGAAAACCTGCTGATCAAGCAGCTGCCGAAAGAAGAGCGTAAGCGCCTCCTCGACAAATGCGAACCGTTCGAGCTGGTGCTCTCGGAAGAGCTCAGCGTTCGCGGTCGGCCGCTGAGCCACGCTTATTTTCCGCGGTCTGGGTTCATTTCGCTGGCCATCGATGTCGACACCTACCCCGCGCTTGAGGTTGGGATGGCGGGGCGCGAGTCGATGCTTGGCGCCGAACTGGTGCTAGGCCTTGCCTCGACGCCGTGGCGTGCGCTCGTGCAGGGGCCAGGATTCAGCTGGCGCATCAAGGCCGGTGCGCTGCGAAAAATCCTCGACGCAAGTCCCGCGCTGCGCGAGGTGATGCAGACCAGCCTGCTGGTGCGCTTGCACCAGCAGACGCTGGCCACGGGCTGCGAGCGCTTCCACCTGACCGCTTCGCGTCTGGCGCGCTGGCTTTTGATGAGCCAGGACCGTGCGCGGGCCGACACCTTCCACGTCACTCAGGAATTCCTAGCGCTGATGCTCGGCGTGCGGCGCGTGAGCGTGACGGTGGCCGCCAGTGCGTTCCAGAAGAGCGGGCTTATCAGCTATCAGCGCGGCGAGCTCACCGTGCAGGATAGAGCGGGGCTGAAAGCGCAGGCGTGCAGCTGCTATTCCGCGGACCGGCGGATGTACGCAAAGCTGACCCGCGGCGCTGCTCGATGAGAGCACGCTTCGTGCCGACGCGATTTGCGGCTGGAGGGCAAGAACTTCGGCAAGAGGGCAACGGATCTCTCACGACGCTCAGGCCGACGCATCGCCTTTCGGCTTCGGGAAGTCTGCGGCCCTCGCCACCGCCTCCACCGCAGCAAAGTCCTGGCGCAGATGATCCAGCTTGGCCATGGCACCCTCGAAGGCGTCGTTACCAAGCAGCAGGTGGCGCGGCGGCTTGCCCGAAGCCACTGCGTCGATGATGGCTTTGGCAGCGCGCACGGGGTCGCCCGGCTGGTGCCCTGACGACGCGCGAACGCCCCTTCGAACAGCGCCTGCCGTGGCGCTGTAGTCGTCGATCTGGTGCTCGCTCTCGTTGGCGGAACGCCCCGCCCAGTCGGTGCGGAACCCGCTGGGTTCAACGACCATCACCTGGAGGCCCAAGGGCTCAACCTCCATCCGAAGCGCGGCAGACAGGCCTTCGACGGCGAACTTGCTCGCGTTGTAGTAGCCCATCGCCGGGAATCCGCGCAGCCCTGCCAGCGACGAAAGGTTGACGATGCACCCCGAGCGACGCTGGCGCATGCCGGGCAGCGCGGCCCAGATCATGCGGCCGGTGCCGAACACGTTGACGTCGAACATCTTGCGCACCTCGGCCTCTTCGCTTTCCTCGACTGCCGCGAAGTAGCCGATGCCTGCGTTGTTGACCAGCACGTCGATGCCGCCGAAGCGCGCCTCGGTCGCCTTGATCGCAGCGGCGGCATCGTCGGGCCGGGTCACGTCGAGGGTGAGCACCAGCACGTTGTCCGCCGGTTCGAAGCCTTCGAGCTTCGACGGGTGACGCGCGGTGACGACCGTTCGGTAGCCGTGTTCGATGCACTGTTTGGCCAGTTCGAGGCCGAAGCCTGTCGAGCAGCCGGTGATGAACCAGACGGGCGTTCGACTAGCGATAGGCGTGCTGACAGACGTGTTCATCGAATCTCCTTTGGGTTCAGACCGGGGCAGCGATGTGCCCGGTGCGAACTATTTTCTTGTTGAGGAACTCATGGATGCCGATGTTGCCGAGTTCACGGCCATAGCCCGAGTTTTTGACACCGCCAAACGGCAGCGCTGCATCCGTCCAGTCGATGTTGTTGACGAACACCATCCCG
>JBBQIA010000215.1:0-4064 GCA_038324485.1 Lysobacterales bacterium | reverse complement strand
GGTTCGGTGCTGACGATTTTGACGTCGGGCCGGGCGAGCTTGAGGCTTTGGCCGACGCCGGTAAGCGTGCCGCCCGTGCCCCAGCCGGACACGAAATAGTCCAGCCGCTTGCCAACAAAGTCTTGAAGGATTTCTGGGCCGGTGGTGTTGCGATGCCATGCGGGGTTGGCCTCGTTTTCAAACTGGCTGGCCAAGAACCAGCCGTGCTTTTGGGCCAAGGCTTTGGCTCGACGCACCATGCCGCTGCCGCGTTCGGCCGCCGGTGTCAGGATGACTTTGGCGCCGTAAATGCGCATCAGCTTGCGACGTTCGACCGAGAAGGTTTCGGTCATCACCGCAACAAACTTGTAGCCGCGCGCTGCGGCCACCATCGCCAGCGCCACGCCGGTGTTGCCGGAGGTGGCTTCGACGATGGTGTCGCCGGGTTTCAGCAGGCCTTTCTGTTCGGCGTCCAGCACGATGGCCAAGGCCAAGCGGTCTTTGACCGAGCCGCCCGGGTTGAAGCTTTCGACTTTGACATAGAGCGTGACGTGCGCCGGCGCGATGCGGTTTAGGCGAACGATGGGCGTGCGGCCGATGGTGTCGAGGATGCTGTCGTAAAGGGCCATGAGGGTGCTCGCAAATCGATGAGTAAAAGTGGGTGGGTAACAATGCGCCTGAGCTTGCGGCGCTAGGCGGCGAGGGACTGCGACGAAGCGGGTGCGTAGGTCGGGGTGTCGGTCGCGCTCGATTTGAGCGGTGGTGTGCCGAACCAATGCAGCGCATCGGCCAAGGCCGCCACTTCGCCGAGGATCAGCAAGGCGGGCGAGGACACGGCTTCGACCCGCGCGCGATCGGGTAGTTCCGCCAAGCGGCCCAGCACCACGCGCTGCTCGGGCCGCGAGCCGTTTTCGATCAAGGCGAACGGGGTGTTCGGTGCGCGCCCGTGGGCGATCAGTCGGTCGCGAAGCGTGTCGAGCCCCTGCGAGCCCATGTAGACCGCCAAGGTTTGTCGCTCTTGCGCTAAGGCGCGCCAGTCCAAGGTGTCGATTGAGTTGCGGCAGTGGGCCGTCACGAAGCGCACCGACTGCGCGTGGTCGCGGTGCGTGAGCGGAATGCCGGCATACGCGCCGCAGGCCACGGCGGCGGTGATGCCGGGCACCACTTCATAGGCGATGCCTTCCGCGCGTAGAGCCTGAAGCTCTTCGCCGCCGCGACCGAAGATGAAGGAGTCGCCGCCCTTCAAGCGCACCACGGTTTTTCCGGCGCGTGCGTGCTCGATCAGCAGCTCATGGATGCGTTCTTGCGTGGTGTGGTGCGTGCCGGCTTCCTTCGCCACTTCAATCTTTTCGGCATCGCGTCGGGCTAAGGCCAAGACCTCGGGGCTCACCAGTCGGTCGTGCAGCACCACGTCGGCTTGGTTCAGGGCGCGCAGTCCGCGCAGGGTCAGCAGGCCGGGGTCGCCGGGGCCCGCGCCCACCAGAATGACGCGGCCAATGGGGGTGGCATCGGCCTTCAAGGCATTTTCAAAAGCGGCTTCGGCGTCCTCCAGACGGCCGGACCGCACGGCGTCCATCGCCGGGCCGCGAATGAGCGTGTCAATCACCTGCCGTCGGGCGGTCGTGTCGGGGTAACGCTCGCGCAGCCGATCACGTTTGCTGCCCAGCCAAAGCGCGAGATCGCCCAAGGCCGGATCGAGCTGCGTTTCGAGGGCTTCGCGCAGCCAGCGGGCCAGCATCGGCGCTTCGCCACGGCTGCTGATCGCCACCTGCAGCGGGCCGCGCTCGACCCGCGCGGGCACCTGAAAACTGCAACGCGGTGCGTCGTCCACCACGTTCACCCACAGGCGCCGCGCTTCGGCATCGGCAGCCACCGCGGCATTCACCGCGTTGTCGTCGGTGGCGGCGATGACCAGCCAGACCTCATTGAGCCAGTCGGCCGTGTAGTGACCCGAGCGATGTTTCAGGCGTCCGTCGTCGGCCCAGGCCTTGAGCACCGGATCCAGCGCCGGGGCGCCGACGATCAGCTTAGCGCCCGCTTCCAGTAGCGCCTCGGCCTTGCGCCGCGCCACAACGCCGCCACCGACCAGCAGCACGGGGCGGCCGGACAGGTCGAGAAAGGCGGGAAACAGCGGAGCGGTCATAAGGCGAACGGCGCAGCAGAGGGGCAGGGCATCACGCTAGGCCTGAGGGCGCGGCCACGGGAAATGCCTTGCAGTACCGGGCACATAACGTCTGGTTATCAGGCGGCACTGGACGCTGAGCCATATTTATCGTTTCATCGCGATGAATATATTTAGTCCCCCGTCATGACCCTCACTCAGCTTCGCTACCTCATCGCCATCGCCGACGCAGGCCTCAACATCACGCTCGCCGCCGACAAAGTGCACGCCACCCAGCCCGGTATCTCCAAGCAGCTGAAGCAGCTGGAGGACGAACTGGGATTTCTGCTGTTTCAGCGCAAAGGCCGCAGCCTGGAGTCGATCACCGAAGCCGGCGTCGTGGTACTGGCCCATGCGCGTCGCGCGGTGGCCGAAGCCGGAAACATCCGTGCCTTTGCGGCGAATCAGCGCGGTGAAGCGGGCGGCGTGCTGCACCTCGCCACCACCCACACGCAGGCGCGTTTCGTCCTGCCGGCCGCGATTGGCGCTCTGAATCGCGACTACCCGCAGGTGGGCGTGCAGCTGCAGTCGCTGGCCGACAACGACGTGCTGCCGCATCTGGCCAAGGGCAATGCCGACATCGCCATCGTCAGCAGCGTGGGCCCGGTGCCCGCCGGCGGCCACGCCATTCCGCTGTATCGCTGGAAGCGCGTGGTGGTGGTGCCGAAGGCCCATCCGCTGGCGGCCTTGGGGCGCGGCCCCACCTTGACCGAGCTGGCCGCCCATCCGCTGGTGAGTTACCACAGCACCAGCCAGCCCGAGAGCTCGCTGCGCCGGGTGTTCAGCGCGGCCGGGCTGGAACCTGCCGTGGCCATGACCGCCCACGACGCCGACCTCATCAAAACCTATGTGCGCGCTGGCTTAGGCGTTGGAATATTGGCCGAAATGGCCGTTGGCCCCATTGCCGATGCCGACTTGGTGGTGCTGCCCGCGCCGGATGTGCTGCCCGAGTGCATCGCTTGGGCCGTGGTGCCGAAAGAGCGCGTCCTGCGTCGCTACGCCTTCGACCTGTTCCGCCATCTGGCCCCGCAGCTGGACCGCCACGACCTGCAGCGCGTGCTGGGTGGGCATCAAGAATCGGTGTGGCCGACCCCGCCGAGTTGGGTGGAGCTGAGTCAGTCCATGACGAACTGAGGCCAATGCGGCGTTTATCATTCAGAGCCGGCCCCGTGCCGGCCTTTTTTCTTCTTCAGGCCACACCATGCAGATCGACACCAAGCTTCCGAAAGTCGGCACCACCATCTTCACCGTGATGAGCGTGCTGGCCGCCGAGCACGGCGCCGTCAATTTGGGCCAAGGCTTTCCCGACTTCGACGTGCCCACGCCGCTTCGCGAAGCGCTGGCCCGAGCGATGGTGGACGGCAAAAACCAGTACGCGCATGCGGCCGGCATTCCGCCTTTGCGCAAGGCCATCGCCGATAAGACCCTGCGCTGCTACGGCCATCGGCCCGACCCGGAAACCGAAATCACGGTCACCTCGGGCGCTAGCGAAGCCATCTTCGACGCCATCGCCGCCGTGGTGCGCGTTGGCGAAGAAGTGATCGTGCTCGACCCCTGCTACGACTGCTACGAGCCCGCCATTGATCTGGCCGGCGGCCGTGCCGTCCACGTGCCGCTCGATGCCGCCACCTTCGCCGTCGACTGGGCGGCCGTGCGCGCCGCCGTCACGCCGAAGACGCGGCTCTTCATGTTCAACACCCCGCACAACCCGTCGGGCGCGATGTTCGACGCCAGCGACATCGAGCAGCTGAAGCGCTTCGTCGTTGATTTTCCGCACGTGCTGCTGCTGTCCGACGAGGTCTACGAGCACATCGTGTTCGATGGTCGCCAGCATGAGAGCGTGCTGCGCTATCCCGAATTAGCGGCCCGCGCTTTTGTCATCAGCAGCTTCGGCAAGACCTACCACTGCACCGGCTGGAAAGTG
>JBBQIA010000214.1:0-4080 GCA_038324485.1 Lysobacterales bacterium | reverse complement strand
CCAGCTGCGTGTGCCCACCCGACACCAGCAGGCAAACGAAGGGAGGCGGCACGGCGCCCGGCTCCAGCAGCGGCGAGAGCAGATGCCCTTCCATGTGGTGCACCCCGACGCTTGGCACGTTCAGCGCCCAGGCCAGCGCCCGGCCCGTTGCCGCACCCACTAGCAAGGCGCCGATGAGGCCCGGCCCGGCCGTGTAGGCCACGCCGTCCAGCGCTGCTGGGGTCGTTCCAGCCGCAGCCAGGGTCTCCCGCACCAAAGGCAGCAATCGGCGAACGTGGTCGCGGCTCGCCAGCTCCGGCACCACTCCGCCGTAATCGGCGTGCAGGGCCACTTGGCTGTAAAGCGCATGCGCCAGAAGCCCGCGAGCCGTGTCATAGACGGCCACGCCGGTTTCGTCGCAGGAAGATTCGAGGCCAAGGACCAGCATAGGCGCCTATTCTGAGCAGAGAACCCAAACGACTTGCACCGTCCGGGGAAGCCCGCGTATCATACGCGGCTCACCCGGAGCACCGGGTTTTTAGTCCGTCCGAGAAGCCTTATGCCCAACGTCAAAGTCCGCGAGAACGAGCCGTTCGAGTTCGCGCTCCGTCGTTTCAAGCGCACCTGCGAAAAGGCCGGCGTCCTCGCCGAGACCCGCAAGCGCGAGTTCTACGAAAAGCCCACCCAGGAACGCAAGCGCAAGGCTGCTGCTGCCGTGAAGCGCCAGTTGCGTCGTTCCTCGCGCGATGTGACCAAGCGCCAGCGCATGTACTAAGCGCGGCGCTTGCCGCAAAAAGCCGGCCCGCCCTAGGCGTTGCCGGCTTTTTGTTTTTCTGACCCCGGAGAATCCCATGCCCCTCAAGCAGCAGCTCATCGACGACATGAAGACCGCGATGAAGGCCGGCGAAAAAGATCGCCTCGCCACCATTCGGCTCATCAATGCAGCCCTTAAGCAAAAGGAAGTGGACGAGCGCATCGAAGTCGATGACACCGCCGTCCTCGGCATTCTGGAAAAGATGCTAAAGCAGCGCAAAGACTCGATCAGCCAGTTTGAAGCGGCGGATCGCCATGATCTGGCCCTCATTGAGAAAGCCGAGATGGTCATCATCCAGGCCTATCTGCCGGCGCAGCTGTCGGAAGCTGAAGTCGATGCCGCCATTCAAGCCGCAATCGCTGAAGCAGCTGCCGGCACCGGCCCGCAGGCCATGGGTAAGGTCATGGCCCTACTGAAGCCAAAACTGGCCGGCAAGGCCGACATGGGCCTCGTTTCGCAGCGCTTGAAAGCCGCACTCGCGGGCTAAGGCGTCGCGGCCTTAAGCTCACCGCATGGGCCGCATCCCCGATCAATTCATCGACAGCCTCCTCGCTCGGGTCGACATCGTCGAGCTGATCGGGGCGCGCCTGCCCATCAAGCGGGCCGGTCGCGAGTACACCGCTCGCTGCCCCTTCCACGACGAACGCTCGCCATCCTTCTACGTCAGCCCCACCAAGCAGTTCTATCACTGCTTCGGTTGCGGAGCCCACGGCACTGCCATCAAATTCTTGATGGAGTACGACCGCCTCGAATTCGTTGACGCGGTTGAAGAATTAGCGAAACGCGTGGGCGTCGAAGTCCCGCGCGAAGGCGGACGCGGCAACGAACCGCGCCAGGACAGCACCGACCTTTACGCCGCGCTCGATGCCGCGCAAACCTACTTCAAGCGCGAGCTCGCGCAAAACGACAAGGCTCGCGACTACCTCGAGAAGCGCGGACTGGATGCCGCCACGATTGAGAAGTACGGCATCGGCTGGGCGCCTGAAGGATGGAGCGGGCTGCTTGAGGCCCTCGGCCGCGGCGACGCTCGACGCATCGACCTGCTCGATCAAGCCGGCCTGCTGTCGAAAAACGACAGCGGTCGCGTCTACGACAAATTCCGCGCCCGCGTGATGTTTCCCATCCACGATCGCCGAGGGCGCGTCATCGCCTTCGGCGGGCGCGTTATCGAAAAAGACGATGGCCCCAAGTACCTGAACTCCCCGGAGACGACGCTATTCCACAAGGGTCGCGAGCTCTACGGCCTGTGGCATGTGCGTCAGGCGCACAGCAAGGTGCCAAGGCTCCTCGTCGTCGAAGGCTATATGGACGTCGTGTCGCTGTCGCAGTTCGGCATTCACACGGCGGTGGCCACGCTCGGAACGGCGACCACGCCAGATCATGCCGAACTGCTGTTCCGCAACTCCAGTGACGTGTACTTCTGCTTTGATGGCGACGATGCCGGGCGTCGCGCCGCGTGGAAGGGCCTTGAATCCGTCCTGCCGCGGATGACCGACGGTCGTCAGGCGTTCTTTCTGTTCCTGCCCGAAGGCGAAGACCCCGACACCCTGGTCCGTGCGCAGGGCGCGGCCGGACTCGACGCCGCATTGTCTGCCGCCCTGCCTCTGAGTGAATTCTTTTTCCAGCAGTTGTCCCATGACGTCGATCTCGGCACCGCCGATGGCAAAGCGCGTCTCGCTGAACGGGCTAAGACCCTCATCCAGCGCATCCCCGACGGCGAATTTCGCGACCGCATGCAAGCCCTACTGGTTCAGCGCACCGAAATTGGCTTTCATGCGAGCGCTCGCCTAGGCGACTTCACTCGCGAACTCATGGAACTCGGCACCCAGATCCAGCGCGACGCTCTCGACATGTCGAACGGCAAGGTTCCGCAGGGCTATCTCGTTGCCGCGCCACATCGATCTCCCGGTGCTGCTGGCGGAGACGGCCGTGGTCCGAGTGCCGGCGGATGGAAGAGCCGGCGGAACCAAACGCCCGGCGAACGAATCCTCGCGGACCTGCCTACCCTTAGCGCGCCGCGCCCATCGGGCGTCGACACCCGACGAAGCCTCGTCCGCACTGCAATCAGCCTTCTGCTCTCACGCCCCGATCTTGCGGAGGCTGTGGAAGATCTCGACTGGATCGAAACCCTCGAACAGCCGGGCGTTCCGCTATTCGTCGAAATCGTTCGAACGATTCAGTCGCGGCCTCAGCTCAGCACCGGTGCGCTGCTTGAGGCGCTTTCCGAGCATGAGCAAATCGAAGCGTTGCAGAAGCTCGCCGCACAAGAAGCCGCAACCGATGACGCCGGGATTGCCGCCGATTTTGTCGGCGCCGTCTCGAAGCTTCGCCAGCAGGCCGTCAGTCAACGCTTGGATTGGCTGAAGTCACAGCCCGCGCTCGATGAGGCCGGACGTTCGGAGTTGCGCGCCTTGCTTCGCTTGGGCCGTTAACGTCAACACGCGGCAGCGGGGACTCGATGGCCTCTTTGCTAGTCAGCAGCCCATAGTCACGTTACTCATCATCCGGCGATCGACGGCGTCACCACGACTTGGGGAACCTTTAGGCCCTCGCACTACTCGCAGTGCATCAGCCCTCAACTGGAGAACTACATGCACATCGAACTGATGAGCCACCGCGACATCCAAGGCACCGACCTGCGTGACGCACTTGAGCGTCGAGCCGCGCGGCTGCTCGCCCGGGTGCAAGAGCAGATCGCGGAACTGTCGGTCTCGTTGATCGATCTGAATGGCCCGAAGGGTGGCGTCGACAGCCAGTGCCAAGTGCAGGCGAAGCTGCGCGATGGCCAATTGGTTGTGGTTCGTTCGCGAAGCGAGCACTTCGGCAAAGCAATCGACGACGCGATGCAAAAATTGGCGAAACGGGTTCTGCGTCTCCGCAAGAAAGCCGTTGAAAAACGCCGCGGCGCGCTGCCGTTCGGGCGGATCGCCGCGGCCCAGTAAGGCTACTTACGGAAGGCGTTAACAAGCCCTAGACAGTTCGAGCGAGTGTCGAGGGCGAGTGCGCAGTTCATCTGCCCCATCGGCCATGCAGATCAGCACCATGGGGTAGATCTCCCCCCTAGTTCAAATAAAAGCCGCCATGTTTGGCGGCTTTTTATTAGCCTGCTGTATGGCCTAGGTGTGTGGGCCGAAACACCAAATACCTTACCCAAAGAAAAACCCCGCCCTATTTTGGGCGGGGTTTTGGGATAAAACCCTGGCGATGACCTACTCTCGCATGCGGATGCACACTACCATCGGCGCGTGCGCGTTTCACTTCCGAGTTCGAGATGGGATCGGGTGGTT
>JBBQIA010000213.1:0-4081 GCA_038324485.1 Lysobacterales bacterium | reverse complement strand
AAACCGCGCGCTTAAATTTCGCGCACCACGCGAAAGCCGACGCGGGCCGACGTCAGCTCGGCCGGCACCTGTAGACGGAACGCCGAGCGCGACTGCGCCAAGGTGCTGGCCCAGGATCCGCCGCGCACCACCCGCTCGCGGCAGCCTCGATTGACCCAAGCGCGACCGTCAGACGGCGCACGGCGATAGCTATCGTGCCAGCAGTCTTCCACCCACTCCGAGACGTTGCCGATCAAGTCGCGCGTGCCGAAGCCCTCGGCGGCATAGGTCCCGGCCGGTGCAGGGCCCCAGTGACCGTCAGACCAGTCACGAATGGGCAAGCCCCAACGACGTCCGCGCGGAGACTGCTCGCCGTCGCCGGTTAAATTAGCCACCGCGCGAGCCGGCACCGACTTACCCCATGGCCATGCGTCCGCATTGCCCGCACGAAGCACGTACTCGAATTCGGCCTCGGAAGGCAGGCGATAGCGCTGCCCGGTGCGCGCCGACAGCCAGTCGGCGTAAGCCGTCGCATCGGCGAACGCAATGTGGATCACCGGGTCATTCGGCTCCGCTGCCGCTCGGCCGAGGTAGTTTCGACGCCAGTGCGCACCGCGCACATCGACCATCGCGCCGCCGCGCTCGTCGTAGGACGAGGACGTTCCGGCGCGCTCGGCGGCCGTTCGGTAATCGGTGGCGGCAATGAAGCGCGCAAACTCACCAACGGTAACTTCGTGGCGAGCCAGCGCGAAGCCGCGATCAAACCGGACCCGGCGCGAGGGGTATTCGTTGTCCCGAGCGTCGCCCTCGTCCTCAGCTGCCCCCATGACGAAGGCACCGTGCGGAATCACCACCATGGCGGGGCCCTCGCCACCGCCGTTTAAGGCATCGACAAACACCTGACCCGGCAAGAAATGGCCGTAGCGACGCGCGTTGGCCAAGCGCTGCGCCAACTCGTCGATGCCGGCGGCCTGAGGGTCGGCCGCCTCGGCGTCTTCCAGTCCGCGTGCGGCGCCCGAGAGGTCGAGGCGATCGAGCGCTTCGTTCGCTGTCTTCATGGCCTCAGCGGCGCGGCCGGATCGCGCCTGCGACAGAACGGCACGTGCGTCTTGCACGGCCGCCGAACGACGACCCAAGCGAGCGGCTCGGCGAAGGTCGGCTTCAGCGTCGTCAAAGCGGGACTCGCCTGCCGCGTTGGCAGCGCGGTCCATCAGTCCCTGCGCGATGTCGTCCAAGCCGGCCGTCGCCGGAGCGAAGCCCGCAACCTGCTCCAGCGCCGCGCGAAAGTGGAAGACCGCGTTGTCGCCGCGCGGCGACAGCCAGCGCCCCTCAGCTTGGCGTTCGCGACCCGTCGCCACGGTCGCCTCGGCCAAGCGCGCCTCGCGAATGGCCGTGACCCGCGCCGCCTGTGATTCCGGCTGCACCACCACTAACACGTCGCCGATCGCTTCGGCTTCGTCCAGACGCCCAGCTAGGCGCGCGGCCTCGAATTGGTCGGCAAGGGCTAGGATCACCCGCTCGCGGCCAACCTGAGCTTCATCCAGCGGCGGATCGGCATCGGCCAGCGCGCTGTAGAGCTCGAGCGCACCCAGTGGCTCATCGCCAAAGAACCGCCCCGCTTGCTCGGCCTCAACGGCCTGTTCCAGAAGGGCGTCACGGGCGTCGGCGGGGACCAGCAATGGCACCGGCTTCCACGGACCGGGACGCCGCGTGGCCATGGGTTCCGGCTCCGGGCTTGCGACGCCTTTCGCGGGCGCCTCGGCGGCAGCGGCCTCGACAAGGGGTTCGGCCAAGGGCGCGGCGTCAGGCTCACGATCGCCGCAGGCCGCCAGCAGCAGTGCGGCAGCGAGAAGCATTGAAATAGAAGGCGAGGTGAGGTTTCGGGGCACGCGATCAAGGCATAAGACAGCGCGGCGTGCGCGTCGGAGACGTTAGGCTAAGCCCCCTTACCCTGCAAGGACAGGCATGAACCCGCCCGTCATCGACCACCCAGAACGCGCGGCAGAAGCCTTCGAACGCCTCGACTCCGAGCGCCCGTGGGCGCTGGACACCGAGTTCATGCGCGAGCGGACTTACTTTCCACAGCTGGCGCTCGTGCAATGCGCCGATGCGCGGGGCGACGTGATGCTGGTCGATCCGATCGGCGACGGCGTCTGCGGCGCGCTGACGGCCGCGGTGGGCCAAGCGCACGCGCTGATGCACAGCGCCAGCGAAGATTTGGTGGCGTTTCGCCACGCGCTAGGCGTTCTGCCCCGGCAGCTCTACGACACTCAGATCGCCGCGGCCTTCGCCGGCCTCGGACCGGGCGTGGGCTATCAGGCCTTGGTCAAAACCCTACTTGACGTGGACTTGGCCAAGGCCGAGACCCGCTCCGACTGGCTGCGCCGGCCGCTGAGCGAACAGCAACTGTCCTATGCCGCCGACGATGTGCGTCATCTGCATGCCGCGACCGAGGCGCTTGAAGATCGTCTAGAAACCCGCGGCCACCGGGAGCGCGCGCACGCCGACATGGCGCGAATGCTGGAGAACGCCCGCGAGGATCGCGACGACCCGCAGCCGCATTTGACGATGCGCCCCGCAGCGGCCTTCGACCGCTTGGCGCAAGCGCGACTGCGCCGCCTGCTGCGCTGGCGCGACGCCATGGCACGGGTTAAAGACCTGCCCAAGCGCTGGCTCTTGGACAACGACGTGGCGCTGGGTCTGGCTCGCCAACCTCCGAAGACCGCCGCTGCCCTCGCTTCGGCACTGGAAGGCACCCGCGCTGCCAAGCGCATGGCCGAAGACATCGCCGATCTGCTGTCGCCACCGCTCGATGCCGACGAAGCCAACATGCCGCTCGCCACCGACGTCGAGCGCGTGGACCGCGCGCGCCTGAAGGCCATGCAGGCGGTCGTTGCGACGCAGGCGGCGGCGCTCGACCTGCCCGAGGGCTTGCTGAGCGCCCGCAAGCACCTTGAAAGTTTGCTGGGCGACGGCCAGTGGCCGCGCGCGCTGGAGGGATGGCGCCGAGAGGTTCTTGAAGCGCCGCTGCGCGGAGTGCTCGACGCGAAGGGCTAAGGGCTCCCCGCGCTTGGCAGTTCGGCAACGCCGGCCTATACTTGCGCCCTTGCGCCGGGGGGGTAGCTCAGCTGGGAGAGCGCGTCGTTCGCATCGACGAGGTCGTGGGTTCGATCCCCATCCTCTCCACCACGCAAAGAAAAAGCCGGGCATTGCCCGGCTTTTTTTGTGGGCGCGGCGAGGGCCTTAGTCGAGCCATTCCACCGACGTCGACAGCAAGAACACCACCCGGCCGTCCGCCAGATCGTTGCCGTCGAGATTGGTGTCCGAATAGGCCAACGCAGCCGTAAACGCACCAATATCCCGCGAAATGCCGATCTGGCCGTGGGTGAAGTCGCTGCGCGAGGCGTCGTCATAGGCGGTGCGAGTGGCTTCAAGGTTGAGCGAGAAGTCATTCGGCAGCGCGAAGCTGTGCTTGGCCTTCACTCGCCACGCCTCGCCACCCAGCGCGTCGTCGTCGGTCACCCAACCCTGCAGCGTGGTCGTGGTCGGAAACGTAAGGCCGACGGTCAGTTCGGTGTAGTCGTAGGACGAGGGTGCGCCGGTATAGGCGTAGTGGGCAAAGCCTGCCGTCCATCCCCAGCCGCTCTCGAACTCGGCCGCGTAGCCACCGTAGAAGTCCACTTCGATGTCTGCCGGGTCGCCGGGACCGAAATCAACGTTCGAGGCCCAGGTGCCGAGAAAAAACCCGCTGTCGTGCGACCAATCGAGGCTGGCCTGCAGCGCAGGGTCGTTCTGGGTCTGGCTGACGCCGTCGAACAAATAATCCGAGACAACCGTGAAGGTGCTCGAGAGCGAGGTGGCCGATACCGGAGCCGCAATAGCAATGAGAGCAAGAGCAAGCAAAGTCTGGCGCATGAAATTCTCCTGAATCAGCAGGGTGGCGAGGCGAGGATTAAACGAAGGGCTAACCGAACCTTCACACGCAGCTAGCAGGAATGAATTCGAGTTTGCAAGCCAAGAGGCCGGCATGGCGATGTTTGCCAGCATTTGGCGCCCATCAATGCCGTCCGCCGCGACCCAATTCGGGGCTTCATGAGACAAT
>JBBQIA010000212.1:0-4089 GCA_038324485.1 Lysobacterales bacterium | reverse complement strand
CACCGCCGGTCGACTCGTCGCTCACCATCAGCACGATCACATCGGGTCGCGAGCGGCTGAGGGTGATGGCGTCGCCCAAGGACACCGCGATTAAGTCGTGGCGGCCGCCGGCGAAGTTGGCAATCAGGCTGGCGAAATCGTTTTCTGTGCGGATATCGAGCCGCACGCCCTCATCGGCCATAAAGCCTTCGCGCTCGGCAATGGCGGCAGGGAAGAATCCGGGCCAGACATCCATGGCGAAGCGAAGCGTTTGCGGCGGCGCGGGCGCTTCAGCAGTTCCACAGGCGCACAAAAACAGGGCCAGCGCGAAGGCCAGCAGACCGGAGTGTCCTTTCCTCGCCGAGCGCAACCTCATGGGCGGTCCTTCCTGCAGGCCCTACCCAATGACTATAGCGCTCGAGAGCGCCTAGCCGCGCAGGGTGGCGCGCGCGTCCTTGCCGACCGGGCAGTGGTCGAAGGTGACCTCGATGCCGTGCGCGCCGAGGACGGCCGCAATCTGCCGCTGGCGGGCTTCAAAGCGCTCGAACAGCCACTCCAGCTTTTCGGCATCCAGCGGGCCATTGCCGGCGGCCTGAGGCGTGAAGCCGCCCAGCGCCCAGGCGTCGGCATCCATCAGGGCAATGCGCGCTGCGCCATTGGCGTAGCGCACCAGCGGCTCGGGTGGGGCGTCGAGCCAGGCTTCGTCGTCATCGCCAAACAGCGCTGCTTCGATCATCGGCCACAGGGCGGCAAGGCCGGCGTGCTCGTACTGCATGGCCGTCATGGCCATCAGGTCGTTCAGGGTCAAGTAGCGCATGTGCTCGATGCGCAGCCCAAAGGCCGATTGGGTGGCGAGCGCCATGCCGGCATTGGCCATGCCGGTGTCCAGCAAGCGCTCTTCAAAAGCGCGGCCCACGGCCTGCACCGCAGCGGCCGGGCCGCGCAGCAAAAAAGGCACGACGCGCAGTGGGCCGCCGCTTAAGTCGTCTCGCGGGGCCAGTTCGGGCGGCAGACCGGCGCTGCCGGCACCGAAGGCGACCACGCGGCCGCCGACGAGGCCCGGCGCCGTTTCGGCCAGCGCTTCCAGCGCCGCATGGACTGGAAAGTTTGGGCGCAGCAGCTCGGCCGGGTCGCGCAGCGCGGCCGCCAGAACCAAATCCAGCTCAGCCGCTTCGGGCACCAGTCGAGCGATGTCGACGGCCAGTCCAGCGCCCCATTCGCCAGCTTCGGCTTGGGTCAGGGACAGGCGGCCCACGGGGGCCGATCCGGACAGTTCGATGGCGATGGCGCCGAGCGTGCTCAGCACGTCGGAATTCGTCTCAGGGCTCATGGGCTTGGGCAGTTCGGCGTGGCGGTCTACCCTAGTGTCCTTCACCTTCGCGGTCTAGCGCTTTGTCTTCGTCCCCAGAAAACTATAAAAACGCGTGGAATGCGCGATCCACCTCGCTCGCCGAGGGCATGCTGGCTGTGGATGGCAGCGCTGAAGAGAGCGTCTTGGCCGCGACGGGTGCGTTTACTGCCGCGCAAGTTCACGCCGCGCTCGACCTTCGCCCCGATGATCGCGTCTTCGAAATTGGCTGCGGCGTCGGCCGTATTGGCGCCCAAATCGCCGGGCATGTGGGCGTTTGGCATGGCCTCGACATCGCCGACAACATGGCAGCGCTGGCGCGCGCCCGCGTGGCCTCGCACCACGGCGCCACGGCTTCGGCACTTGACGGCCCGCACCTGCGGCTATTCGCGGATGGCGCGATGGATAAGGGCTACTGCGTGGCCGTGTTCATCCACATGGACAAGGAAGACATGCAGCTGTACCTGCGCGAGGTGGCGCGGGTGCTGCGTCCGGGCGGGCTGTTCTACTTTGACGCTTGGAATTTGGCGCATCCGGTCGGCTGGCAACGTTTCGCCTATGAAGTCGACCAGATCGGCCGCAGCGACCCGATGCAGCGCAAGGACGTCGCACGCAATCAGTTCACTACACCGGAAGAGATTCGCCTCTTTGTTCGTGCCGCCGGTCTGGAGCTGGTCTTCGAACACACCGACTCGCCGTGGGTGCAGGCCGTCGTCCGTCGTCCCGAGCACGCGCTGCCTGCCGGCATTGCCCCGCATCCACGCGAAGCCCGCGGCGATGCACAGGCCGCTCGCCTTGAGGCCGCCCGCGCTGACATTGGGTTTTCGCCGCGTTGGGTACAGTGCTTTGCAGAGAGTTGCGAAGTGCTGATTGGCGGCGTGCACCCGGCCGACATGCTGGCGCGCTGGCGTGCCGAACCCGGCCCGCCGCCGGAAGTCGCGCTGCACATCGCGTGGCTGGAGGCGATCTGGCACCGTAACCCTCATCTGTGGCCGTCCGTCGCGGCCTGATTTCGTCTTTTTTGGAGTGTCACTGTTATGAGCCCCCGCCCCGTTCGTCGTGTTGCCATCCTCGGTGGTCAACGCATTCCCTTCTGCCGCAACAACACGGCCTATCACGACGTCGGCAATCTCGGCCTGTCGATCAAGGCGGTGGGTGCGGTGGTTGAGAAATTCGGCCTGCACGGCGAGCGCTTAGGCGAAGTGGCGATGGGTGCGGTGCTGAAGCACAGCAGCGACTGGAACATCGGCCGTGAAACCGCGCTGAGCTCCGGCCTGTCGCCCTATACCCCCGGCATCACCATGCAGCGCGCCTGCGGCACCTCGCTCGATACGGTGGTGGCGGTGGCCAACAAGATCGCGCTCGGCCAGATTGAGGCGGGCATTGGCGGCGGTTCCGACACCACCTCCGACGTGCCGATCGTGCACAGCAAAAGCTTTCGCCGTCGATTGTTGAACATGAACATGGCGAAGACCGCCGGCGCCCGCATTGGCGCGCTGCTGAAAGGCTTTTCGCTGGGTGAGCTGAAGCCGGAGTTCCCCGGCGTGGCCGAGCCACGCACCGGAAAAAGCATGGGCGAGAGCTGCGAGATCATGGCGAAGGAGTGGGGCATCACCCGCGCCGACCAAGACCAGCTGGCCTTTGAGTCGCACAAGAACGCCGCGAAGGCCTATGAAGACGGCTTCTATGCCGACCTCGTTGTGCCCTTCCGTGGCGTCGACCGAGACAACATCCTCCGACCCGAAACCACCGCCGAGAAACTCGGCACGCTGAAGCCTGCCTTCGACAAAATCTCGGGCAAGGGCACGCTGACCGCCGGCAATTCGACGCCGCTCACTGACGGCGCCTCGGCCTGCCTGCTGGCGTCGGAAGACTGGGCCGCGGAGCGCGGTCTCGAGGTGCAGGCCTATCTCCGCGATTCACAGGTTGCCGCGGTCGACTTCGTTCATGGCGACGGTCTGCTGATGGCTCCGGCCTGGGCCGTGGCTCAGCTGCTCGCGCGCAACGGCCTGACGCTGCAGGACTTCGATTTCTACGAGATCCACGAAGCCTTCGCCGCGCAGGTGCTGTGCACGCTCAAGGCTTGGGAATCGGCTGAGTTCTGTAAGGACAAGTTGGGTCTTGATGCGCCACTCGGCGCCATCGATCGCAGTAAGCTCAACGTGGTCGGCAGCTCGCTGGCGGTCGGCCATCCGTTCGCCGCCACCGGCGCGCGCATCGTGGCCACCGCCGCGAAGCTGTTGAAGCAGAAGGGCTCCGGCCGCGCGCTGATTTCCGTATGCACCGCGGGCGGCATGGGCGTGGTCGCCATCATCGAGCGCTGACGCGCGCCACTGACGCAGTCGCCTCGGTCAGTCGGGCAAGGCCCAACCGAACGCTCGACACGCGTTCATGAACTCATCGTCGAGCGGCGCTTCAACCGTCGTCGCCCGGCCATCGGCCGGATGCGCAAAGCGCAGCCGCCACGCGTGCAGCAGCATCCGGTGCACGCTCAGGTGCATGCGGAACTGCCGGTTGCGCGCGCCGTCGCCGTGGCTGGTGTCGCCGATCAGGTGATGGTGGCGATGCTTCTGGTGGCGGCGTATCTGCCTGAAGCGGCCGGTCTAATGGCGGCATTCCACCAGCGAAAATCGCGACTCGGCGTGTTCGCCCCACGCCCACGGCATCGCGCCGGTGGCCAGCACCCGGTAGCTGGTCTGAGCGGGTTTTTTCTCAGGCTTTCCAGGTCCACCGTCCAGCGGATGGTCGATGGTGTCGCAGGC
>JBBQIA010000211.1:0-4095 GCA_038324485.1 Lysobacterales bacterium | reverse complement strand
CAGTAAGTCGACAAAGCCCTGAGCGCCGGCATCCACCACGCCCGCCTTGCGCAACACCGGAAGCTGGTCCGGGGTCCGCTGCAGTGCAACCTGTGCCGCGGCCAAGGCCGACTCAAACCAGCAGCGCAAGTCGCCCGAGTTCGCCGCCCCGTCCTGATGCGACTGCGGCTCGGACGACGTCACCAAAGCCTCGGCAAAGGCGTGAATCACGCTCAGCATCGTCCCCTCTTTGGGGTCAGACATCGCGGCACGCGCCGACTGCGATGCGGCCTGAGCAGCGTGCGCCAAACCGCGACGATCCAGCGAGGCGCGCGCGCCCACCGCGTCCGCCAGCCCGCTAAAAAACTGCGCCAAAATCGCGCCCGAATTACCGCGTGCGCCGTCGACCGCCTGATCGCCCACCCGACGCAGCAAAGTGCCGACGCCACCCGCCCGTCGCTGAAGCGCGCCGGTCAATACGGTGCCCAAGGTCATCGCTAAATTGTTGCCGGTGTCGCCATCGGGCACCGGGAACACGTTGATCTTGTTCAGGAGGTCGCGGCGGGCAATCACCCGCTGAGCGCCAGCGATCAGCGCGTGACGCAAGGCAGCGGCGCGGATTGGGCCAGGCAGGTCCATCGCGGAAACGGAAAGGGTGGAGGTCGACATCCTCGGAGTCTCGCCGAAACTCTGCCACTTCAGCATGTTGCATGGCAGCATCCCTGCACGCCACCCTCGCCTGCGCCGTCTTCACTTCCGGCGTATGATCCTGCGACGGTTTTACGCCCTGATGCATCCTCCGGATTCATCGACCACCCCCAAGGGGATCGTGATGCTTCGCCTCGCCTGCCTCCTGCTGTCGCTGACCGGTGCGCCCACCTTGTGCGCCGCTACGGTGGTGTCGGCCGCGCCCGCCGCGCCGGTCAATGTGGCTGCCGACTGTAGGCCGAAGGCCTCGGACCCGGCGATTGTCGCGGAAGCCACGCCGGTCGACTCTCCCGCGCGACCCGCCGAATCCGCGGCCCCCAGCAGTGGCGGCTCCGTCACTTCGGGCGTGCGGTCGTCGAATATGCGCTGGCAGCGCCTGCTTCCGGGCATGTTCCGCTAAGGCGGCGCCCGCAACGCTCGACGACCCTTCTGCGCCGCATGCTGACCTCGCTGTGGCGCCGCTGGCAGGCGCACCGAACACCGCCCATCACTGATGCCGACTGGCAGCGGCTTGAGGCCGAGGCGCCCCTCGTTCGCGGCCTCGCCCCAGCGCAGATCGCGCTTCTGCGTCCGCTGACGGCGCAGTTTCTGGCGCGAAAAACCATCACGCCGGCGCACGCGCTGATGCTCGATGACCACGATTGTCTGGCGCTTGCCGCCCACGCCTGCCTGCCCCTAATCGGCGGTATCGGTGCGCAAGGCCTGCGCGGCTGGTCGCAGGTCATCGTCCATCCCGGCGCGTTTCGCGTGGACGAGGGCCGCCACGGCGCGCCTCACGAGATGGACGAGCTCGAAGTGGTTCACGAGGGCGAGGACGAGCGCGAAGGCGAAAGCTGGCAGTACGGTCCGATGGTGTTGAGTTGGGCCGACCTCGCCGCCGAAATGGCTGAACCCGACCCCGGCCGTCAGCTGGTGATTCACGAGATGGCGCACAAGCTGGACGCGCTGGACGGGATCATGGATGGCACTCCGCCCCTTCCCCGCGCTTGGCAGCAGGCCTGGGCCCGCGACTTCAGCGCCGCGTTCGAAGCCATCAATGCTGAACTCGACGCCGACCCCGAGGCCGACACCGCCATCGATCCCTATGCCGCGGAAGCACCCGAAGAGTTCTTCGCGGTGTGCAGCGAATATCACTTCACCGCACCCGACATCCTGCGCGCGACCTATCCCGCCGTGGCTGATCATCTGCAGCGTTACTACGGCGAACCGCCGCGGCTGATCTAAACCTGCGGCGGAAACCGCGCCACGAAGCGCGCGCCGCCCAGCTCGGGCGCTCGTTCCACCGAGAGCACGCCCTGATAGGCCGCCACGATGTCCTGCACGATCGACAAGCCAATGCAGTGGCCCTGCACGCGCTCGTCGCCACGCACGCCGCGCTGAAGCAGGTGCGCCACTTGGTCTTCCGGAATGCCGGGACCGTCATCGTCCACATGAATCACTAAGCCGCTGCGCTTGCCCACCGGCGCTTCCAGCATTTCCACCTGCAGCACCACGCGTCGTTTCGCCCACTTGAACGCGTTTTCCAGCAAGTTGCCAAGCAGCTCCTGCAAGTCACCCAATTCGCCGTGAAAGCGCGCGGCCTCATCAATGTCGAACTCGGCCAGCACGCCTTTGGATGCGTAAATTTTTTCTAGGCCCAGCACGATTTCTTCTGCCGTGGCGTCAATGCGAATGGGCACCGCAAACAGGGCATGCCCAGAGCGCGCGGCGCGCGACAGCTGATAGCCAACCAGGTCATTCATGCGCTGAACTTGGGTGCGCACTTCCACCCGAAGTTCGGCCGGTGATGCACCCGCTTCCAACAGGCTTTGCATCACCGCCAGCGGCGTTTTCAGCGAATGCGCCAAGTCACCGAGGGTGCGCCGCACCTGCTCAAGATTTCGACGTTCGGAATCGATGAGCGCATTGATGCTGTCAGTCAGCGGCTGCAGTTCGCGGGGGTGCTCATCCAGCAGCCGCGCCACGCTGCCCTGCTGCACTCGGCCAAGCGCCTCTTCAACGCCGGCCAGCGGGCCCAGGCTCCAGCGCAGCGCAAACGACTGAACCAAGGCCAGCACGAGCGCACCGGCACCCAGCCACGCCCACAGCGTGCGGCGAAACACCCCGACCTGCCCCGCCACGTAGCCGGCGTCCTCGTAGAGCGCAAGGGTCAGCTCAAGATCGCCACGGCCGGTTTCCCAAATCGTAGTGAGCGAGTAGCGATACACCAGTAAGGGATCGCCGCTGGCTTCGGTCGCGACCAGAGGCCCTTCGAAACGCCCCGCCCCCGGCGTGCCCGGCTCGGGCGGCGGCAAGATGCGCCCCAAGGACGAGGCCGATTCCCAACGCAGGCCCTCGCCCACCACGCCCGCATACAGTCCGCTTCCGGGGCGATCAAAGCGCGGGTCGGGTGGCACCTGTGGCATGACGATGGCGCCAGAGCGAAGTAGCTCAGCACCGTTGAGGTAGGCCTTGGTGAAATTTTCCAAGCGCTCGCTTTGACTATTTAGCGCCGCCTCGGCGAACGCGCGATCAAGCGCGTAGCCGGTCAGCCCCAAAAAAGCCACGAGCGCGAGGCCCGCGGCGATCAGCTGGCGCGCCTGCAGCGAGAGGCGGCGGCGCACCATCGCCATGCGCGATTACTCGTTACGCGGGATCGCGAACCGGTAGCCGCGACCGCGAACGGTTTCGATCGGCTTCAGTTCACCATCGGGGTCGAGCTTCTTGCGAAGGCGGCCGATGAACACTTCCAGCACGTTCGAATCGCGATCGAAATCCTGCTGGTAGATGTGCTCGGTCAGGTCGGCCTTCGAGACCAGTTCGCCCGCATGCAGCATCAGGTATTCCAGCACCTTGTACTCATAGCTAGTCAGGTCAACCGACTGCTCGCCGACGTTGACCGTCTGCGCCGAAAGGTCCAAACGCACCGGGCCGCATTCCAGCGAGGGCTTGCTCCATCCGGCCGCGCGGCGCAGCAGCGCATTGATGCGCGCCAGCAGCTCCTCGACGTGGAAGGGCTTCACCAAATAATCGTCGGCCCCTGATTTCAGGCCTTCCACCTTGTCCTGCCACGACGAGCGCGCGGTCAAAATCAAAATAGGAAATTTCTTGCCTTCCGAGCGCAGGGCACGCACCAAGTCCATGCCCGACATTTTCGGCAAGCCGAGGTCAATGATGGCCATATCAAACGGCACTTCTCGGCCGTTGTAGAGGCCTTCTTCGCCGTCACCGGCGGCATCAACCGCAAATCCTTCGCGCTTCAAACGCGCGGCAAGGGTTTCACGCAAAGGGGCTTCGTCTTCGACCAGCAGGATGCGCATGGACTCTCCTTAGCAGGCGGGCAGTGCCAACCTTAGTAGCGATCACCGCGATCAGGCGGCGGCGCACCCCGATCATGGCCCGCTACTCGTTGCGCGGAATGGCGAAGCG
>JBBQIA010000210.1:0-4103 GCA_038324485.1 Lysobacterales bacterium | reverse complement strand
TGAGGCACGGACGGCGGGCGTGGTCGCGCTGCTGAATCGTGCAGGCGTAGCGGTGTCGGTGGCCCATACCCAGCCGCAGTGCGCGGGGCTCGAGATCGCGTACGCCGACCCGGCGCGCCTTGGCGTCGATCGATTCTTGGCCCTGCTGGCCACCCGCCAGCGGGGCGGCGATTGGCTGCTGGTGAGCTTCGGTAGCGCCATCACCGTGGACTTGCTCGACGCCGACGGCCGCCATCACGGCGGCCTGATTGGCATGGCCGAGTCGCATCAGCGCGAGGCCTTGGCGGCGCGCTTTCCAGCGCTGAATCGGGGCTCCGGCGAGGCCGCATCGGGTTTTGCGAACGACACCCCGGACGCCGTGGCTTCCGGGGCCTATCGGCAGGCCTTGGGGCTGGTGCTCGCGGCCTGGGGCGATGCCTGCGCGACGCTGGGCCACGCTCCCGGGCTGCTGCTGTGTGGCGGCGATGCGGCCCGCTTTGCGCCGGACCTTTCGGCGCGCTTGGGCGTGATCGCTGAGGCCGCAGATGGCGTGGTGCTGGAGGGCCTTCGGGTCTACGCGCGGGTCGCGGAGGCTACACTGCGCGGATGATTTCGCGCGGCGTTCTGCTCATTTTGTGTTGCCTGAACTTGGCGGCCGCCCTCTGGTGGGGGCTGCACGCGCCGACGCGCGCGGTCGTGCCTGCGACCACCGACCCCGGCGTGCCGGGTTTGAGCCTCTTGGCCGAATTGGAAGGTGAGGCCATGCCGGCCTCGGCCGAGATGGCCATCGCGCCGACCCGCATCGATGCTGCGCCGGCCTGCCTGTCGATCGGCCCCTTCGACACGCCGTCCGCCCTGCGTCGCGCCGTGGACGCATTGGGCGCCAGCGTTGGCAAGCTGCAGTACCGCGAGGCGCAAGTGCAGAGCCAGCGCGGCTGGCGGGTCTACGTGCCGGCGGCTAGCAGCCGCAGCGAAGCCCTGTCGCGCGCTCGTGCGCTCGCTGCGCAGGGCATTCGCGACTATTACGTGGTGACGGCCGGGCCCGGCGAAAACACCATTTCGCTGGGCTTGTTTCGCGAGCAGGCGAATGCCACCGCGCGGCTGGGTGAGGTGAAGGCCTTGGGCATCGATGCGATCGTCGAAACCGCCAGCGAAGACCGCCCGCAGTGGTGGCTGGAAATTGCCGTGGCCGCTGAATACGACTGGCGCACGCCGCTGGGCGCGGGTAACTGGCAGGCCCGACCCATCCCCTGTTTCTAGCGCTGGTTTACACTTCGCCCCAGTGCCGGCATAGCTCAGCAGGTAGAGCAACCGCCTTGTAAGCGGTAGGTCGTCCGTTCGATTCGGACTGTCGGCACCATCTCCGCCGTAAGTGTCGTCCGGCTTAACGACGGCGCAGAAGGAAGGAGCAGACATGAGTCGTTTCCCCACCGTCGCCTTGATTGGCGCCCCCACCGATATCGGTGCCGGACACCGTGGCGCCGTGATGGGCCCCGACGCCCTCCGCGTTGCGGGTCTTGCAGAGGCCCTCACCGAGCGTGGCGTCGTGGTTGAAGACCGCGGCAATTTAAGCGGCCCAAGAAACCCGTGGCTGCCGCCGCTGAACGGCTACCGCCACCTGCCGCAGGTGGTGGAATGGAACCTGCTGGCGATGAACGCCATCGAGGCCGAATTGGACGCCGGGAATCTGCCGGTGCTGATGGGTGGTGACCACTGCTTGGGCTTGGGCAGCATCACCGCCGTGGCGCGCTGGTGTAAGCGCAAGGGCAAGACCCTGCGCGTGATCTGGCTGGATGCGCATGCCGACTTCAATACGTCTGACGTCACGCCGTCCGGCAACGTCCACGGCATGCCGGTGGCCTGCCTGTGTGGCTTGGGTCCGAAGGAGCTGACGCATCTCGGCGGCAGTTCGCCGGCCATTTCGCCTGAGGTGATGCGCCAAATTGGCATTCGCTCGGTCGATAGCGGCGAAAAGAAGCTGGTGCATCAGTACGGCCTCGACATCTACGACATGCGCTACATCGACGAAGTGGGCATGAAGCGGGCCATGGACGAGGCGCTGGCGGGCATCGATGACGACACCCACGTGCACGTCAGCTTCGACATTGATTTTCTCGACCCGGGCATTGCGCCCGGCGTCGGCACCACCGTGCCCGGCGGCCCGAACTATCGCGAAGCCCAGCTGGTGATGGAAATGATCGCCGACACCGGCCGCATGGGTTCGCTCGACATCGTCGAGCTGAATCCGGCCTTCGACGACCACAACAAGACGGCTCGATTGGCCGTTGATTTGGTGGAAAGCCTGTTCGGCAAATCCACCCTGATGCGCGACTGAGTTCAGGCCCGGCGCCACGCGACCGGGCTACACTTGACTCTCGCTAACCACCCACGGGACTCACCCATGCGCACCCTTCGTCTGGCGGCCATCGCTGCCCTTGCTCTGTTCGCTCTTGCGGCCTGCAACACCATCGCCGGCATTGGTAAAGATGTAAAAAAAGCCGGTGAAGTCGTGTCTGACACCGCTGAAGAGTGCAAAGGCGGCTGCGACAACTGATCGCAACGATTGGCCCGGCGTGAGCACGCGTCACGATCGGGCCGGCGCTTACGGATCGGGAACGAAGCCGCTCGGGAACGCCCGCGGCTCGTGGGCGAAACGCGGGGCGCGATGGCGAATGACGCCGCGCGCCACCAGCGCTTCGAAGCGGTCGTAACGCAGCTGCAGTATTTCGCTCGGCCGACGGCTGGCGCGCTCGAACGCCGTGTGCGTGGTGGGTGACCAGCGGCGTTCGCCGTGGGCGGTGCCCAAGGGCGCCGCAGCGGGCGCGGCGGATTCCGCCATGGCATCAGCACTGCCCTTGGCCTGCGCGCGCTCACGCTGGCCGTAAAGTTCGATGCGATCGAGTTCAGGCGCCGGTCGTGCTTCGCGAAACACGGCAGCCCCGATGACCCCAAGGTCGTTCGGCCGTCCCGTGAGTCCGCCGTAGCTGTGTTCGGCGGCGCTGAAGCGGAAGGCCGCCACATCGCTCATCGACTTGCGCCAGCCCTCGATGTCGGCCGTGGCCCACGGCGCCAGCACGTACCCCGTTTGCGAGGGGTCGGCGGTTTCGCCGCTCACGACATTGATGCCGTCCACGCTCAGCACCACCAGCAGACGCTCGCCGCCGAGGTTCGTGAGTCGCAGCGTGTAGGGCTGGCTGTCTTCGCCGACCACCCACGCCTGCCTGCGATGCCGATGCTGGGGCAGGGCGCGGCCGGCATCGCGATCAATGACTTCAAGGCGCAGCCATCGGCCCTCGTCGGGCATCTTGGTGTGGGCATGAAGCCCAGTGACCGGCATTAGCCCAGCGATCAGCAAGCCAAGGGCCAGTGCGATGCGAGTACGGGCAGGTGAGTGGGTCAAGGTGGCCATGAGGACGCTCCGGGTTGAGGTCTTTCCTTCAACGCGCGAGCACCGCTTTCGGGGTTAGGCGTCCTGCAAGGCTAAAATCACCGGATGAGCTCACCCCTTCGAATCCTTACCGGCATCACCACGTCCGGCACGCCCCATCTTGGCAACTACGCCGGCGCCATTCGGCCCGCCGTGGCCGCCAGCCGTCAGCCCGGCACCGAGAGCTTTTACTTTCTCGCCGACTATCACGCCCTGATCAAAGTGCAGGATCCGGCGCGCGTGCAGCGCTCGACGCTGGAAATCGCCGCGACCTGGCTGGCCTGCGGGCTGGACCCTGATCGCGTGTGGTTTTATCGGCAGTCGGACGTGCCGGAGATTCCGGAACTGACCTGGTTTCTCACCTGTGTCGCCGGCAAGGGGCTGTTGAACCGCGCCCACGCCTACAAGGCCTCGGTCGATGCGAACACGGCAGCCGGCGAAGACCCGGATGCGGGCGTGACGGCGGGGCTGTACATGTATCCCGTGCTGATGGCCGCCGACATTCTGGCCTTCAAGGCGCACAAGGTGCCTGTGGGTCGCGATCAGATTCAGCACATTGAAATGGCGCGCGATTTTGCCGCGCGATTCAATCACACCTATGGCGAGCATTTGGTGCTGCCCGAAGCGGTGATTGAAGAGCAGGTGGCCACGCTGCCCGGCCTCGACGGTCGCAAGATGAGCAAGAGCTACGGCAACG
>JBBQIA010000209.1:0-4107 GCA_038324485.1 Lysobacterales bacterium | reverse complement strand
ACGCGCGCTTCGTTTCGGGTGACGTAAATGGCCTGACGCTGTCTCTCGAAGGGGCCGGTGACACCATGAAAACCGACATCAGCGTCCGCCGTTTGGCCGAGGCGCTGGCGCCGCTGTTTGGGCGTCCGCCGCAGCTGCAATTTATCGGCGCCGAGCCTGCGTCTGCGGCGCCATCGACCGACGAGACGCTCTTCGACCGTCAGCAGCGTCAGCAGTCCGAGCGCCAGCAGAATGCCGAGGCGGTTTTCAGAAATGACCCAGTCGTGATGCAGCTGATGGCGCAGGGCGCCCGGCTGGTCGACGGCTCCATCCGACCGATTGAGGAGTAAGCCATGTTCAAGGGAAATATCGCGCAGGCCATGCAGATGGCGCAGCGCATGCAGGACAACATGAAGAAAGCGCAGGACGAGCTGACGCTTCTTGAAGTGACTGGGCAGTCCGGCGGCGGCATGGTGAGCATCACGATGTCGGGCAAGTTCGACGCCCGCAAGGTGCACGTCGATCCGCAGGCCTTGGGCGACGCCGAGATGCTGGAAGACCTGCTGCTGGTCGCCATCAACGACGCGGTGTCGAAGATCAACGAAGAATCGGCCAAGCGTATGGCGGCGGCCACCGCCGGGATGCCGATTCCACCCGGCCTCAAGGGCATGTTTTAAGTCTTGAGCGGTTCATTACTCGAACAGTTGATCGAGGGCCTGCGCGTGCTGCCCGGTGTGGGCGCAAAGAGCGCGCAGCGAATGGCCTATCACCTGCTGGAGCGCGACCGCGAGGGCGCCTCGCGCTTGGCCGAGCGGCTGATCGAGGCCGTCGAGCGCATTCGCCACTGCGAGCAGTGCCGAGACTTCAGCGAAACGCCGGTCTGCAGCCTGTGCGCCAGCGCCTCGCGCGATCGCGGTTTGATTTGCATCATTGAAACGCCCGCCGATCGCTTGGCCATGGAGCAGGCGACCGGTTATCGCGGCCTGTACTTCGTGCTGCAGGGTCGGCTGTCGCCGCTGGACGGCATCGGGCCGAGGCAGTTGGGCCTTGATCTGCTTGCCTCGCGCTTAGCCAGCGGCGAGGTGCGTGAAGTGATCATTGCCACCAACCCGACGGTGGAAGGCGAGGCCACGGCCCACTATCTGGCGCAGATGTCACGGCAGGCCGGCGTCACGCCGAGTCGGCTGGCGCAGGGTCTGCCGCTCGGCGGTGAATTGGAATACGTGGACCGCGGCACGCTGGCCCATGCTTTCGGTTCGCGCAGCGAAGCCGCAGGCTAAATTTCAGGAGTACCGCATGTCCGATACCTTGTTTGCCAAAATCATCCGCCGCGAAATTCCCGCCGACATCGTTTTTGAAGACGAGCACGTGCTGGCCTTTCGAGACATCCAGCCGCAGGCGCCGGTGCATGTGCTGTTCATTCCGAAGACCCCAATTGCGACCTTGAATGACGCCACCGAACACCACGCCGCGCTGCTGGGTCGCCTGATGTTGGCGGCGGCGGATTGGGCGAAGTCGCAGGGCTTTGCCGAAAGCGGCTATCGCGTGGTGATGAACTGCAACGACGATGGTGGACAGTCGGTCTACCACATCCACTTGCACCTGCTGGCCGGACGCGCGATGAGCTGGCCGCCGGGCTGAGTGCGCTTAGCTGCGCGGCGGCCGGTAGCGCCGCAGCGCTTGGGTCAAGGCCTCGCGCTGCGCCGATGATTCCGCATCAGGTGCGGCATAGCGCAGATCAATAAACGTTTTCACCAGCGCGCTGGCTTCACCGCCATCGCCCTTCGCTGTTTCGAGTCGATGCAAAAAGGCCTCGGCGGTTTCGTCGCTGCGCTTCTCGATCCCGCTGCGCGCCCATCGCGAAAGAAAACGACGCCATGCGCGCATCAGCGGGTCGCGCTCGCCTTTCGGCGGCCAGAGCAGGACCATCAGTGTCAGGCCGAGCGCCACGCCTGCGGCCAAGATAAAGGCTTGTCCGACCTCAGCGGCGCCGGCGCCGCGCCAGCCAGCGCGCTCCAGTAGTTGCGCTTGGCGCAGGGCATCGTAGGCCACGACGAAGTTATTCCAAGCCTCGCGAACGCTGTCGCCGAAGTCGAACATTGGTCGGAACGTGCCGCCAAGGCCGCCGACCGCTGAGTTCTCGAGCGTGTCGAAAATGCGTTCAGGCGCGACGGCAGCGGTCGGGTCCATGCGCACCCAGCCTTGCCCGGCCCGCCACACCTCGGCCCACGCGTGGGCGTCCATCTGCCGCACCACGAAATAGTTGCCGACGCGGTTTTGCACGCCGCCGGTATAGCCGGTCACCACGCGCGCCGGAATGCCCGCGCCGCGCATCAGAATGACGAAGGCCGAGCTGAAGTGTTCGCAGAAGCCCAATTGGGTGTCGAACAGAAATTCGTCGGCGGTGTGCCGCCCCAGTGGCGGTGCAGAGATGCTGTAGGCGTGCTCGGTGTTGAACCACGCCATCACCCGCCGGATGTAGGCCGCGTCGGTGCCGGCACTGGCCCGCCATTCGCGAGCGCGCTCCAGCGTGCGCGGATTGAAGCCCTCCGGTAGGGCCAAATGGTTGCGGCGAAGTGGCTCGCTTAAATCGGATTGAAAGGGCGCGCTGGGCACCGCTTCGAATTGGTATTGGCGTAGGGCGCGCTGTGGCTCGCGAGCTTTGAGTGTGCCGTCAAAACCGGGCTCGATGCCGGCCGGCCACGCGCTCGGCGATTCCAGCGCGAAGACGTAGCGGCGCTCGGTGGGTTCGAGGGTGAGGGTGTAGCGCACCGGTTCGGGGTCGGTGGGGAAGGTGGGTGCCGGGTAGGCGGCCAGCCAGGAGTTAAGGGTCCACGTGCGGCCATCGAAGCGCGACAGCACTGGGCCGCGCCAATAAAGCGTTTCGTTTGGCGGTCGCGGGCCGTCGAAGCGCACGCGAAAGGCCGGGCGGTCGTCGGCCATCAGGTCGATCCAGTCGCCGGGCGACATGGTTTCGCTGATGCCGCTCTTCGCCAGCGCGTTTTCGGGCAGCCCCCAAAGCGGCGTGGGCAGGCGCGGGAAGAGCCAGAAGCCGACCAAAGCGAGCGGCGCGGCCAGCAGCATGGCGCGACCCAGCGTCATCGATTCCACGCGCCAGCCGGCCGGTGGCTTCGGCGCCTGAGCCAGTCGGCCCATGGCCAGCAGCACGCCGACAATGCCCGCCGCACCCAAGGCCAGCGTCACCGGGCCTTGGTCTTGAAGAAAGGCGGCAAAGGGCGCGAAGAGCGCGAAAGCGGTGACTCGGCGGGCGTCGCCCAGATCGCGCAGCTCAGCCAGCTTCAGCACCAGCATGGCGAGCATCAAGGCGCTGCCGAAGTCGCGGCCAACGCGAAAGCCGAAACCCAAGACGATGGCGCCGGTGATGACCACCACCAACAGGATGCGCAGCGAGGCGGGCAGGGGTTTGCGTAGGGCGCTCCAGCCCGCGACGAGCGCAATCGCTGCGGTGCCCCAGCCGACCATGGGCGGAAGATGCAGCAGCAGGGGCAGGGCCGACATCAGCACCGCCAGCGCCACAGCGCGACGCAGTGGCGGAGTCAAAACGGGCATCGGGGTGGTGCTCATGGGCTAGCCGCTGGCAGCAGGGCCAGCGCACGCAGGCAGGCGTGCCGATGCTCGGCGCCCCGAGCTGGGCCGATCACTTCGCCGGGCAGCGAGAGGCGATAGCGTCGGCCATCGCGCTCGGCGTCCACCACCCAGCGCGCCAGTCGGGCGATGCGCTGTTCCTGCGGCAAGTGTCGAAGCGCCTGCCAATCGAGCGGCACGTCTTGGGATGCCTGCGATTCGTATTCGCGAACCATCAGCCGGTCGAGTCGGGCGCTGGCTTTCCACGCGATCTGCCGCGGCGCATCGCCATTGCGATAGTCACGAAGATGATGGGTGTCATCGCCGCTGCGCTGCGGTCGCGGCTGCGGATTACCGTCGCCGCCCAAGTCCGGCAGGGGCGGGTGACCGACTTCCAACATCGGATACACCAGCACGCGTGCCTGCGGCCGCCACCAGCTCCAAGCGCGTGCCAGCCCCATGGGCCGGGTGGTGCTCAAACGCAGGCGGCCGAGATCCATCATGCCGCGCTGTGTGGTGGCCATATCAATGCCCACTTCGAGA
>JBBQIA010000208.1:0-4122 GCA_038324485.1 Lysobacterales bacterium | reverse complement strand
ATAGTCGATCGGCACTTCGATGACATGGACGCCAAACTGCCGAGCGGTTTCCTCCAGCAGCTTAGTCAGCGCGGCCACAGAGTCTGCGCGGTGCCCGTGAGCCCCGTAGGCGCGGGCGTAGGCCACAAAGTCCGGGTTACCCATCTCCATCCCAAAGTCTTCAAAGCCCATGTCGGCCTGCTTCCAGCGGATCATGCCGAAAGCATCGTCGCGGACAATCACGACCGTCAGATCAAGCTTGAGTCGCACGGCAGTCTCGAGCTCCTGCGAATTCATCATGAAGCCGCCATCGCCCACCACTGCAATCACTCGTCGGTCCGGATGCACCAGACAACACGCGATCGCCGAGGGCAGACCTGCGCCCATGGTCGCTAAGGCATTGTCGAGCAACAGCGTGTTGGGCTGGCGAGCCCGGAAGTAGCGTGCGAACCACACTTTGTACATGCCGTTATCGAGGCATACGATCCCGCGCTCGCCACTGGCCTCAGCCACCTCGGCCACCAAGCGCACGGGATGCACGGGGAATCGAGTGTCGTCAGCGTGCTCGGTTAACTGCACCAACAAGCCTTCGCGGACCCGGTCAAAGAATGAAAAGTCCCAGTGCGGCTGCGGCTTCAACTCTTCCGTCAACCGAAGGATCGTGTTCGCGATGTCGCCGATGACCTCGATTTGTGGAAAGTAGACGGCGTCGACCTCAGCGGAGAAGTAGTTCACGTGGATGACGGTGCGTTGGTCATCGTGCATGAAGAACGGCGGCTTCTCGATGACGTCGTGACCGACGTTGATGATGCAATCCGCCGCTTCGATCGCCCGATGGACGAAATCCCCCTCGGACAACGCGGCATTTCCGAGCCACAGCGGGCCGGTTTCATCGAGAACGCCCTTCCCCATCTGCGTCGTAAAGAATGGGATGCCTACTGCAGCGACGAACTCGCGCAGTCGCTTGCACGTCGTATTGCGATTCGCGCCGGCACCGACCATCAGCAAGGGGTGGCGACTGTGACGGAGCGCCTCGACGGCTGCCGCAATGGACTCGTCATCGGCGTTGGGTCGCCGACTGTGAGAAGCCTTAATCAAGGGGGCCGACGTGGATTCCTGCGCGATGTCCTCCGGGAGTTCGAGGTGGCAGGCTCCGGGGCGCTCTTCTTGCGCTAGGCGAAACGCCTCGCGAACCAGCGCAGGGACGCGATCCCCGGACACAATCTGCCGAGTCAGCTTGGTCAGCGGCTGCATCATCTGCACGACATCGATGATTTGGAAGTGCCCCTGTTTGCTGGCCTTAATAGGCTTCTGCCCGGTCAGCATCAGCATCGGCATGGCCCCGAGCTGAGCGTAGGCGGCCGCCGTCACGAGGTTCGTGGCGCCCGGGCCGAGGGTCGACAGGCAGACGCCAGCCTGACCCGTGAGGCGTCCACAAGTTGCGGCCATAAAACCTGCAGCCTGCTCATGACGGGTGAGCACCAGATTGATCGACGAGGTACGCAAAGCCTCAAGGAGATCGAGGTTTTCTTCACCGGGAATGCCAAAAACGCGAACAACGCCCTCGGCCTCCAAGGCCTTAACCAGTTTTTCTGCAGCATTCATCGCGCTTTCCTCTTCATCCGATGCCGCCGTAGGCCACACCTGCGAGATCACTCATCTCGCGCTTCCAGGTCGTGAGGTCATCAGGGCTGAACTTGCTCACGTGATCGTGGCCGCAGGCCCGCGCCATCACCTGCATCAACGCGACGGAAGCACCAAAGAAGTTGGACAACTGTTTTGCCGATGAGTCCACCACCAAACGGCTGACAAGATGGGGTTTCTGCGTGGCAATGCCGACCGGGCAATTGTTGGTGTGGCACGCGCGCATGGCGATGCACCCGATCGCCTGCAGGGCCGCATTGGACAGGGCGATGGCGTCGGCACCCAGCGCGAGCGCCTTGATGAAGTCCGCTGGCTTGCGCAACCCTCCGGTAATCACCAGGGTCACGTCACGGCGGCCTAAACGGTCAAGGTGGCGGCGCGCACGAGCCAGTGCCGGGATGGTCGGCACCGAAATGTTGTCGCGGAAAATAGTCGGTGCTGCCCCCGTACCACCGCCGCGCCCGTCAATGATCAAGTAATCAACACCCACCTCGAGCGCGGCATCGATGTCCTTTTCGATGTGCTGCGCCGACAGCTTGTAGCCCACCGGAATACCGCCGGTGCGCTCGCGCACGGCGTCGGCAAAATCGCGAATTTGGCTGAGTTCAGTCCAATCCGGAAAGCGAGACGGCGACACCGCGGCTTCGCCTTCCTTCAAACCCCGAACCTCGGCGATGCGCTTGTTCACTTTATGGCCGGGCAAATGCCCGCCCGTCCCGGTCTTGGCACCCTGCCCGCCTTTGAAGTGGAAGGCTTGGACGCCATCGAGCTGCTCCCAGCTAAACCCGAAACGCGCAGAGGCCAACTCGTAGAAGTAGCGCGAGTTCGCTTCTTGCTCCTCCGGGAGCATGCCGCCCTCGCCTGAGCAAATACCCGTGCCCGCAAGTTCCGCACCCTTCGCCAAGGCGACTTTGGCCGACACCGACAAGGCACCGAAGCTCATGTCGGACACCAGCAGAGGAATGGAGAGCGTGAGCGGTTTGCGGGCGTTCGGACCAATAACCACCTCGGTGCCGACCGACTCATCATCGAGCAGCGGCATTCGATGTAGCTGTGCCGGCAGGATTTGAATGTCATCCCAACTCGGCAGCTGATCGCGCGGCACGCCCATCGCGGCGATGGCACCGTGTTTGCCCGATTTCGACAACCCGTCGCGTGCGTAGCTTTGGATGAGTGCGGTGTGCGGCTCTTCTGCGGTCGCACCGTCAGTGTCCGCATAGGCGCCCAAGTAGGCGTCGCGATCGAAGGGCTGGGGGTTGTCCTTCGCCCACTCGGCGATTTCGTCGGCGTCCACGAGGACCTGGCCGTCCTCAACCCAAGCGCTGAATTTCGCGAGCGATTCGCTGTTGTTGTAGGCCGAAACACCGGTGTCGACCCGGTAATCCCAGTCGTGGACGCCGCAGATCAGGTTATCGCCCTCAACCCGGCCATCGGCCATCAGGGCGCCGCGATGCCCGCAGCGTCCATAGAGCACCGAGACGTCGTCGTCCATCTTGACGATGACCAAGTCCACGTCGCTCACCAGTGCGTGGGCAGGCTGTCGATCTTTTAAGTCGGCGAAGCGTGCGATGGTGACTTTCTTCATCGAAAGGTCCTGTTCGTCGGTTCTCAGCAAACCATAACAAGCAGAACGCCAGAAACGAAAACGCCACCTCAGGGTGGCGTGAACGTCATCGCTAAATTCAGAACGATGGTGGGCGGTACAAGTTTCGAACTTGTGACCCCTGCCGTGTGAAAGCAGTGCTCTACCGCTGAGCTAACCGCCCGGAAATCGGGACGCGTAGGTTAATGAGATCAGGTCGCAGGGTCAATGCCTAAGCAAGCCAGCGACGGGCGAATTCCCCCGCGTCGACCGGCGCGCCGAAAAAATAGCCTTGAGCATGAACACAGCCCAAGCCTTTCAGGGCCTCAGCCTGCTCGGCGTGTTCGACGCCCTCGGCGACGGTATCCAGACGCAAAGGGTCCGCCATCGCCACGATGCTGCCGACAATGGCGAAGTCGTTACGGTCGGTCAGCATGTCGCGAACAAAGCTCATGTCGATCTTGAGCCGCTCGACGGGCAGGCGCTTCAAGTAGGACAGCGAGGAATACCCGGTCCCGAAATCATCGATGGCAAGCACCAAGCCGGCCTCGCGGAACTGACTCATCACCGACATCGCATGCTCGACATTGCGCATCAAGGCGCTCTCGGTGATTTCCAACTCGATGTCGGTGGTGGGCACGTCAAACGCGGCCAGCACCGACAGAATTCGAGGCAGCACATCGGCAACGTCGAACTGATGCGCAGAGACGTTGACGGCCAAGCGACCCGGAAGAGGATGGCCGGCGCGACGCCATGCGGCCAGTTGTTGGCAGGCCTCGCGAAGCACCCAATCGCCCAACTCGGGCATCATGCCGCGCTCTTCGGCAAGAGGAATAAAGACGCCGGGATTGATCGGCCCCAGCGTCGGATGTCGCCAGCGCATCAAGCACTCGGCACCACTGAGTTGGCCGCTGTTG
>JBBQIA010000207.1:0-4179 GCA_038324485.1 Lysobacterales bacterium | reverse complement strand
CCGAAGTCGGTGGCTCAGTTCCTGCGCGGCGGCCTCGGTGAAGGTGCTGACCACAATCTGCTCGGGCAGCGCGCGCTCGCGGCCGGCGCTGTCGTCCAACAGCAGGCGAAGGTAAAGCGCGGCCATCGTCCAGGTCTTGCCGGTGCCGGCACTGGCGTCGATCAGTAGGCGTCCTTGCAGCGGCACGCCGGTCCAGTCCTGTGTAGCGCTCATGCGGCGTCTCCATCGCCGCTCGCCGCACTGGGATCGCGCGGCAGGCAGTTCGCTAGCGTTTTCGCGTCGTCGCGGAAGGCCGACAGCGCATCGCTGCCGGCGTGCAGGCCCCAATCGCGGCCCAGCAGCAGCGCATAACCGGGCGCGTAATCGCGTTCACCGGTCTGATAATCACCCCCGGCCCATTGAGTCGCGACGGCGTCGTCATCGTCTTCATCCGCGGTGGCGGCGACCCAACTTGTCGAAGGGCTGTAGCGGCGGCGGCCGTCGAGCACGGCATCGCGGAAGTCGACCAGCGCCTGCACATTCGATTGAAAATCTGCGTTGCCCGACACGGCCAGCGTTTCATCCAAAGGCGTGAAGCCTTTGATGCTGATCACGGCCATGCGCACCGGCTTGTCGGTGCTGGCACGCAGGGCGGCCCACTGCAGAAACAGCGGCACGCGAAGTCCAAAGTGCAAGTCTTTCGAGTTTTTGCTGGGTGCGGCGTCCAGCAGCCACAGCGTCCCGTCCGCCGCTTCGCGCACGTGTACTTGCCCTTGCAATTCGGCGTCGCCTAAGGACAGACGCACGGGCCATGCGCGTGCTGGCGGCAGCGGCGAAGGCAGTACCGAGGGGCTGCCACGAAGTGCGGTCAGCGCCTTCTGCGCCGTTTCCGACTGAACGTGCCACGCGGTGGCGCCCATCACGCCGGGCGGCAGGCGACCGGCGAGAGTCCAGTCTTCGGGCGGCGAAGCGGCGATGGTGTCGGTGCCGAGTTCCAGTGCGTCGATCAGCATGATCTTGGCCCAAGTCTCGCGCGGGTCGCTGCGCGGCAGCAGGTGTTCACTCTCGTCCAAGCGTTGGTCGTCCAGCGCATCAAGACGCACGCCGTAGGTTCGACGAAGCACCTCTTGCGAGGGCTGGCGAAAAAAGCGGCAGAGCGTGTCGAGATCGAGCGTCGGTGATGGTGTCGATGCCGATGCCGACGTCGCTAGGGCCGCGGTGCCCTCGTCATTGGGCGGCGTTGCGGGTTCTTGCAGGGCCGCCACAAGCGGGCGCGGCTGCAGCGGCGCGCGACGCTGCCAGGGCCACAGTTCGCTGCCTTTGTTGAACCAAGATTCGGCCTCGGCCTCGGCCTCGACCGCCGGCCCGCCGAAGCGCGCCAGCGTGGCCAACAGTTCGGCCAGCGGCGCGGCCGGGTTGCGCGCGCGGCCGTCCTGCACGCCGACGCCGAGATGGCTCAGGTGCAGACGCTCGCGCGCGGCCATCACGGTTTCAAGAAACAGATAGCGATCGTCGCTGCTGAGGTCGCGGTCGCCGCGCTGCGGTGCCGTCCGACGCAGGTCGAGACCGCCGTCCTCGACATGGCGCGGCAGCGCGCCCTCATCGAGGCCCAGCACGGCCACCATGCGAAAGGGGATGGCGCGCTGCGGCACCATGCCGCAAAAAGTGATGCCGCCGATCAGGAAGCGTTGGCGCTCGGGCACTTCCGCCAACTTCGCCAGCAAAGCCTCGCGCACCGGCGTCCAGCGCAGGGGGGCACTCAAGCCCGCATCGCGCCATTCCTCACGCAGCGCGATGACCAGCCCCTTCGCGGTATCGAGCGCTTCGCGGGCCTCGGTGTCGAGCGCGGGCGAGCCGAGCAGGGCGTCGAAGCGCCGCTGCAGCAGCGCGGCCCAGTCGTCGCCGGTGTGCATCGCGGCACCCAGCGCGACCCATTCGCGAAGTTCGAGCAGCAGGGCATGCCCGCGGCCCAGCACTTCGGCCACCGCGCTGTCGACGCCTTCAATCGGCAGCAGGCGATGCCCATCGGGCAGGGCGCGCCCCGTAAGGTTGCGGCCGCCAAACACGTGGCCGGCCATCGCGCGGTCGAGCCCCCATGCGAAGCTGTGTTCGGTGCTGTCCGGCACGCCGAAGCGCGCGCGGTCGGCGCCGTCCAAACCCCAGGCCACGCGGGCGCGCTCCAGCGCATGGCGTAGCGTGTCGCGGGCGCTGCCCTCCAAGCCGAAACGGCGGGCGACGGCCTCCACATCCAGCAGGTCGAGCAGGCCTTGCGCGCTGAGTCGTCGCGTCGGCAGAGCGAGCGCCATCTCAAGCGCGCGATACACCGAGTGCGTAGCCGACAGCGGAATATCGGCGAGGTGATACGGCCATGGGCCATCGCGGCGACCGGGCTCGCCAAAGACCGCCGGCACCAGCCCGCGATAGCGTTCGATCTGCGGCGACACCACCACCACGTCGGCGGGCTGCAGGCCGTCGAGCGACGCGAAGGCCTCGCACAGAGCGTCTCGCAGCACTTCCAATTCGCGCAGGGGCGTAGCGCAGGCGTGCATGCGCAGGCTGGCGTCAGCGAACGCGTCATCGCCTTTAATTTCAGGCGGCGGAGCCAAGGCCGCCATGTCGTTCAGCAGCACGCTGCGCTGCAGGCGCGACAGCAGCGAGGGCTGTGCGGTCTCGCGCGGCTGCTCTTCCCAGTCCTTCCCGCTGCGCTCTTCCAGCGCCAGATCACCGCTCTCAAGTTCCAGCAAAAAATGCTGGCCGAGCCGACCCCAGGCCGCAAGCAGCGGATGGTCGAGCGCCAAGAAATGGCTTTCGCCGCGGTCGTCTTGATTGAGTGCCCGCTGCATCGCTTCGCGACCCGAGGGCAGCCCCACCCAGTGCTCGCGGCAGGGGTCGGCCACGTGGAAGACCACCGGACGATGTCGTGCCAGCGCCCGCAGAACGTCGAGCTCCAGCGGCGGCAGATGATTGAGGCCGAAGACGTGCAGCGGCCCGTTGCCCACGTCGATGGGCTTACTTGGATCGCGAAGTTGCCGCGCTAGCGCCACCAGACGCTCGCCGCGATGACGCGGGCCCGTGCCCAGACGCAAGGCGCGCCACGCTTCGCGCAGCAGCGCATCGCCTTCGGTGACCGATTCGTCTTTGTCCCACTGACGCAGCCAAGGCTCGCGATAAACCATCAGCGGCGACAGCGCAGCGGCTAGGCGGTCGGCCAGGGCGAAGGCCTCGCGGCCGTCGCGGTCATCGGCCAGGGCCGCGACGATGCGCGGCTCGGAAAGCCCCGGCAGCAGGGGCAGCAAACGCCAGCGCAAGACCTCGCGCTGCCACGCGCGAATACCCAGCAGCGGCTCGCCGAGAACGCGACGCGCTAGCCCATCCAGCCACGGACTGGGCAGCACCACATCGAGGTGCGCCACGATGCCGCCACGGCGCTTGCGCGCAAGGCCGTCGCGCAGCCAGTGACGCAAGCCCGGATGCCCCACAAGCACCGTTTGCGGCGCCAGCAGCTCGGCCGGCGGCATGTGCGTGAGCAAGGCGTCGAGCGGATCAAGCAGGGCTTCCAGCCGGCTGGCGCGGAATAGCCAGAGGCCGTGGTCGGGGGCGATGGTCCATTCGTCGCGCATGGTGGAGGGCTTCGGCAACACTTAAGGACACGATCCTGTCACAAGGGAATCTCATGGGGAGAGACGCCACGGATTGGCGAAACGGATTGCGTGAAGGCGATCTTCACGGTTAGCCTGCGGCGCGGCTTACCCAGCCGGTTTCCCCTCCCCCCGTTTGGCTCAGGATGAGTGCCCCCCCCGAATGAACGACTTTATGTTTCGCCTGCTGTACATCGCCGTATTGGTTGGCGCGCTCGCCTCAGCGCGGCCTGTCTTGGCCACCGAACTGGGTCCGAACATTGATTACTTCGCCGAGTGCGCGGGAGGCGTCCCGTGCCAATGGATGGAAGATGGTCAACCATTTGCTTGGGGCTGGGTAACACCTCGTTACACGACGTTATCGCAAGCTCGAGATACAGCACTTGCACAGTACACGCGTACTGAAGGTTGGGATGATCCGTCGAGTCCGCCCTCATGGCGTCACCGTTGCGGACCCACCACCGTCAAGATTACGAATCCGATCTATTACCCGTTCCCCCAAAAGTGGTACGGCCAAGTCGAATAGACTCATACAGATTGTCACTTCTTCAACACGGCGACG
>JBBQIA010000206.1:0-4188 GCA_038324485.1 Lysobacterales bacterium | reverse complement strand
CTGTCGAAGCAGGAAGGCAACGTCATTCTGTTCATTGACGAACTGCACACGATGGTCGGCGCCGGCAAGGCCGAGGGCAGCATGGACGCCGGCAATATGCTCAAGCCTGCGCTGGCGCGCGGCGAGCTGCACTGCATCGGTGCCACCACGCTGGACGAGTACCGCAAGTACGTGGAAAAAGACGCTGCGCTCGAGCGACGCTTCCAGAAAGTGCTGGTCGGTGAACCGAGCGTTGAAGACACCATCGCGATCCTTCGCGGCTTGAAAGAGCGCTACGCCGTGCATCACGGCGTCGAGATTACCGATCCGGCGATCGTTGCAGCCGCGACGCTGTCGCACCGCTACATCGCCGATCGTCAGCTGCCGGATAAGGCCATCGACTTGATGGACGAAGCGGCCTCGCGCATCCGCATGGAAATTGATTCCAAGCCGGAAGAGATGGACCGCATGGAGCGGCGCCTGATTCAGCTGAAGATTCAGCGCGAGGCCTTGAAAAAAGAGAAAGACGACGAGTCGAAGCAGCGCTTGGCTGATTTGGAAAGCGAGATCGACACCCTGGGCAAGCAGTTCAGTGATCTTGAAGAAATTTGGAAGGCCGAGAAGGCGATCGTCAGCGGTACAACGAAGCTGAAAGAACAGATCGAGCAGGCCAAGGCCGACTTAGAGGCCGCCCATCGCCGGCAGGATTTGGCGCGCGCTTCCGAGATTCAATACGGCAGTCTCCCGCAGTTGGAAAAGCAGCTGGCCGACGCGCATGCCGCTGAAACCAAGGGCTTTACCCTGCTGCAGGACAAGGTCACGGCCGAAGAAATTGCGCAGGTGGTGGCGCGCTGGACCGGCATTCCGGTGAGCAAGATGCTGGAAGGCGAGCGCGAAAAGCTGCTGAAAATGGAAGAGGTGTTGGCCGCCCGCGTGGTGGGTCAGCGCGAGGCCGTTCGCGCGGTGTCTGACGCCATTCGGCGCTCGCGTGCGGGGCTTTCCGACCCGAATCGTCCCAACGGCAGCTTTTTGTTTTTGGGCCCGACCGGCGTGGGCAAGACCGAGTTGTGCAAGGCGCTGGCGAGCTTTCTCTTCGACACCGAAGAGGCGATGGTGCGCATCGACATGAGCGAGTTCATGGAGAAGCATTCCGTGGCGCGCTTGATCGGTGCGCCGCCCGGCTACGTCGGCTATGAAGAAGGCGGTTACTTGACCGAGGCGATTCGTCGCCGTCCCTACAGCGTGATTTTGCTCGACGAGGTGGAGAAGGCGCACCCGGACGTGTTCAACGTGCTGCTGCAGGTGCTCGACGATGGCCGCCTGACCGACGGGCAGGGCCGCACCGTGGATTTCCGCAACAGCGTCATTGTCATGACCAGCAACTTGGGCAGCCAGCACATTCAAGAGCTGTCGGGCGAGGGCGATGCGGCTTACATCCAGATGAAGACGGCGGTCATGGGCTCGGTGCAGGCGCACTTCCGGCCTGAGTTCATCAATCGCTTGGACGAGATCGTGGTGTTTCATCCGCTGGGCCGCGAGCAAATCCGCGACATCGCGCGCATCCAGACCTCGTACTTGGGCAAGCGTTTGGCCGAGCGGCAGATTCGTTTTCAGATCGACGACAAGGCTTTGGATGTGCTGGGCAACATCGGTTTCGACCCGGTCTACGGCGCGCGGCCGCTGAAGCGGGCGATTCAGCAGCAGATTGAGAATCCCCTAGCGCAGAAAATCTTGGGCGGCGAATTTACGGCGGGCGACCTGATTCACGTGGTCACCGAAGGCGGCACGCTGAAATTCTTGAAAGAGTGAGCGCGGCTTGGGTCGCGTCGATGGGTCGGGTAGCCTCTCACGCATGACGAATTGGATTGACACGCTCGCAGCGTGGCCGTTGCTCGACGCCGCGCTGAAAATTACGGCGGTTGCCGGACTGTGGTGGCTGGTGGTGTTGGTGGTGCGGCGCCTGCTGGCGCCGCGCTTAACGGCATGGTCGGAACGCACGCATAACGGCTTTGATGACGCGCTGGCTCATGCGATGAGCAAGCTGCGGCTGTCTTGGGGCCTGCCCCTGGCGCTGTGGGCGGGCTTGCCGGTCGATCTGGGTGGCGAAGACGTAGAGCGCGTGCTGCGATCTGCAGCGTGGATTGGCATTGCGATCCAAGTGGGCATCTTCGCCACCGCGTTGTTGGACTACTGGATTCGTCACGCCCGCGATCAGCAAACGCGGCGCGGCGAAGCGGACGCTTCGGCCACATTGACCCTCATCAGCATCATCGCTCGCGTAGTGCTTTGGGCACTGCTTGTGCTGATGCTGCTCGACAACCTCGGTTTCAACATCACCACCTTGGTGGCCGGCTTGGGCGTCGGCGGCATCGCCATCGGCTTGGCGGTGCAAAAGGTGCTGGGCGATCTGTTCGCCTACTTCGCCATCCTGTTCGACAAGCCGTTCGAAGTGGGGCACTTCTTAGTGCTCGACGACTTCACCGGCACGGTGGAGCACATCGGCGTCAAGACCACGCGCCTGCGCAGCTTGGGTGGCGAGTTGCTGGTGTTGTCGAACGCGGACCTGACGCAATCACGCCTGCGCAATTACCAGTGGATGCGGGAGCGGCGGATTGTGGTCGCGTTTGGGCTGGAATATTCCACGCCGGCGGACGTGATGGAGCGCGTTCCGGCCATGGTGCGTGAGGCGGTCGAAGTCACCGAGAACGCGCGCTTTGATCGTGCGCATTTTCATCGTTTCGGTGAGTCGAGCTTGGACTTCGAAGTGGTGTATTGGATGACCACGCCCACCTACCTCGCGTTTATGGACGCGCAGCAGTCGATTCATCTCGCCCTGCTGCGGCGCTTCGAAGCCGAAGGCATTGGCATCGCGTTTCCGAGCCGCACGCTGTATCTGCATCAGAAATAGTTAGGGCTTCGCGCGGCCGGGCTAAGGGCGATCCTCCGGAAGTGGCTGGCCCTCGCGAAGATGCGCCAGCAATGCGTCCAGCGCCTCATAAGCGCTCGGCATCAGCGGCACGTAGCGCGCCGCGAGTGCCGGCTGACCCAAGAAGGCGTCGAAGTGCTGGCCGCGTGGAATGCGCCAGTAGCGCAGCGTGGCGCCATTGGCGCGTGCGAAGGCGGCATACGGCGCGCTGGTGGTGGCCTCGGGCACGAGCCCGTCGTGGGTGCCGTGCAAAAGCAGGATGGGCAGGTCTGGACGCGGCGCGGCGGTTTGGGTTGCAGCGATGGCGGCCTGCAGGTCCGGGCTTTCCAACAGCGCGGCCAAGGCCGCGAGGCCATTTCGACGGCCGTCGCTACCGGGTGGGTCGAGCAAGACCACACCGTTGCCGGGCGGAATGCCGCTGGCGTCGCTCCACCACATCGCGGCTTCGGCCATCGTCGCGTTGGGGGCTGCGCCGCTGGCGTCGCGCACGGCGTAGCGATAGCTAGCGGGCATGGTGTCGGAGCCCTGCCGCAAATACGCCGAGGCATAGCCGGCGCCGACCGCACGCCAGAGATCAAACGCGACGCTCAGGGCACCGGCGCGCAGCGCGGCGTCGGTCCAGCCGCTGCCCTGCATCACGGCCAGTGCTGCCTCGCTCTGCGCCGCGCGGTCGGTGCTGGCGTTCAATTCAGCGTCGAAGCGATTCAGCGCCGCCAAGTCGGCGCAGGCCTGTTCTTGCGCGGGGCTGATCGTTCCGCCCGCTTGCACCAGCGGGTCTTCGGCGAAGGCCTTGGCGCCCAGTGCGCAGGGCATCCACAGGGCGGCTTCGACGGTCACGGCATACAGTGAGGGCGCGCCCTCGACGTGGATGTTCGGCGCGACTGCGACAACGCCAGCGAGGCGCGGCGCTTCCGGCACGGCTTCGGTTTGGCCGGCCGCACGCAGAACGGCGCCCGCGCCATTCGAAAGGCCAGCGGCGATGACGATTAGCGCCTCTGCGTCGACGCCGGTTTCGCGCACCAGCACATCGCGCCCGAATGCGGCGGCCTGCAGGACGTGCAGGCCCCAATCGGCCTCGGGATGATCGCCGGAGTGCGCGTGCGGCACGGCTACGGTATCGATGCCGACGCGCCGCCAGTCGGTGCCCGCACCCTTGTCGGTGTACGCCACCGCACAGCCGCGCGGCAGGCCCCAGCCGCCGGCCAGCGCAATGGCGCCATACACCCCGCGCGAACCGGAGGATGCGGTCACGATCAAGCAGGGGTTTTCGCGATCAAAGCTGT
>JBBQIA010000205.1:0-4195 GCA_038324485.1 Lysobacterales bacterium | reverse complement strand
GGCCGATTGGTCGTGTGTTTTCATTCCGAGATATTTCGAAGCGCTTGGCCGACGAGGCGCGACTAAAAATCGCGGCCAGCGTATTCGAGTCGAGCCTCGACGCTATCTTCGTCACCGATGGGCGCTTCCGATTGGTGGCCGCCAATCCCACCTTCGAATCGATGACCGGCTGGCGCTTCGATGAGCTCGACGGCCAACCGGTGGCGCGACTGCTAACGGGGCAATCGACGTTGGCCACGATGAAGGGCGTGCGTCGGGAGTTGGTGCGCACCGGCTACTGGCAGGGCGAACTTTGGAGTCGCCGCCGCGATGGGCGACCTTACCCCTGCTTGTTTTCGATGGTGCGGGTGGCTGACGAGCAAGGCAAAGCCCTGCACTACATCGGGTTCACCAAAGACCTGAGCGAGGCCATGGCCGCTCGGAAGCGCATCGAGGAACTGGCGTTTACCGATCCGCTCACTGGCCTTCCCAATCGCGTCTTGCTGCGCGAGCGCTTCGAGATGGCGATTAACTACGCCAAGCGCGACAACAGCACCTTCGCGGTGCTCTTCGTTGACCTTGATCGCTTCAAGCAGATCAATGACTCGCTCGGCCACGGCTTTGGTGATCGCGTTTTGGTGACGGTGGCCGATCGGCTGCGCGAGTGCGTGCGGCAGATCGACACCGCGGCGCGCATTGGTGGCGATGAGTTCATGATCTTGCTGGCGAATGTCGACGCGCCCGGCGCTGAGATTGCCGCGCGGCGAATCCTGCATTCGATTTCGCAGCCGGTAAAAGTCGACGAGATGAGCTTCAGCTTGACCGTCTCGGTGGGCATTGCCATGTATCCGGAAGACGGCACTGACGCCGAAGAGCTGACGAAGAACGCCGATAGCGCGATGTATTCGGTGAAGGAGCGGGGTCGTGCCGACCTGCGTTTCTATCAGCGGCAAATGAACATCGGCATCCTCTCTCGGATGAAGATGGATCACGCCCTGCGCCACGCGCTCACGGAGGGCGGGTTAGAGGTGCACTTTCAGCCCAAATATCGCTTGGACGACAAGCAGATGATCGGCGCCGAGGCGCTGGTGCGCTGGAATGATCCCGATCTCGGTGCGGTGTCGCCCGCGCGCTTTATCCCAGTGGCCGAAGAAAGTGGCGCCATTATTCCGCTGGGGCGCTTTGTTCTGGAAACGACCCTGGCGCGCGTCAGCCGCTGGTGGCGGGCGGGGCTCTGCGTGCCGGTGGCGGTGAACGTGTCAGCCCTTCAGTTTCATCAAAGTGATTTTCTGGATTCCGTGGCCGAAGGACTGCGTCGCCACGATTTGCCGGGCGAGGCCCTGGAGTTGGAACTTACCGAGTCAATCCTCATCGCCGACGTCGACGACGCCATGCGCCGCCTGACGGCGCTGAATGCGCTTGGCGTTCGTCTTGCTATCGACGACTTCGGCACCGGCTATTCGTCGTTGTCGTACTTGAAGCGATTCCCGATTGAACGCATCAAGATCGATCGCAGCTTCATTGCGGACCTGCCCGGTAGCGCCGAGAGCGAGGCGATCGTGGGCGCGATCATCCAGATGGGGCGTGCGCTGCGGCTGTCGGTCACTGCCGAAGGTGTCGAGACCGAGGCCCAGCGCGAGCTGCTTCTGGCCGCTGGCTGCCACGAAATGCAGGGCTGGCTGATGGCGCCGGCCCTGACGCCGCAGGAGTTCGAGCAGCGCTTTGCCGGTGACGCGCTGGGGCGCTTGGCGGGCTAAGTTTCGATGCCGCTTTACGCCTTTCGCAACTGTCGGTCGAAGAGCGCCAAGGTTTTTTCCCAAGCCTCGCGCGCGGCCGTTTCGGCGTAGCGGGGCGTGGTGTCGTTATGGAAGCCGTGCTGCGTGTTGGCAGGCTGAAACAGCGCGTAGCGCACCTTGGCTGCCTCCAGTGCGCTTTGATAGGCCGGCCAACTCGCGTTGATGCGCTCATCGTCCGAAGCGAGCACCACCAGCATCTCGGCGCGGATGTTGGGTACGTCGTCCAAGGGCGCGGGGCCACCGTAATAGGGCGCTGCAGCCAAGAGTGAGGGAAGGCGAGTGGCCAAATACCCCACCATTCCCCCGCCGTAGCAGAAGCCGACCGCACCGAGCTTTCCATCGCTGCGCGAATGCGACTGCAGTAGGGCCGACGCCGCGAGAAAGTCCGCCCGGCACTTCGCTTGATCGAGGGTGGCGAACAGGGTGCGCGCCTCGTCCTCATTGCCCGGATAGCCGCCCAGCGGGAACAGCGCGTCGGGCGCGAAAGCCAGATAGCCCTCAAGCGCGAGCCGGCGCGTTACGTCTTCGATGTGCGGATTGAGTCCGCGGTTCTCATGAATCACCAAGACCGCGGGCAGGGCGGCGGTGGCGTTCGCCGGAAAGGCCAGATAGCCGCGCCCGCGCCCGTAGCCGTCCGGCGAATCGAATTCGAGGTATTCGGTCGCGATGCGAGCGTCGTCAGTCGGTACCTGCTGGGCCATCGCAAACTGTGGGCTGAGCGCGGCCAGAACCCCGATCGCCGCCGCGCTGCCGACAATGGCGCCCACGCGCTGCAGAAAGCCGCGACGGTCGAGGTCGCCGTGTACGTAGGCGTCAAACAGGATGAGTACCTGCGGGTCGAAGTCGGCGGCGGTAAGGCGAGTGCGAATTCTCATTGAAGGTGCTCATGTGCGTAGATTGTTCGAAGAAGCGTCGCATCAGACCGCTCTGACCGGCGTGAGCACGGGGTAGAGACGGCTACACTCAGTGCGGATGCCATCCCCATCGCTTCCGATAATTTCTTCATGAGCGCATCGAGCATCGGCATGATCCTCGCCGCGTTGGTCTTGATCGTCCTGTTCTTGAGGCCGCGCCTGCTCCGCTCGCAAGCGTGGCAGGCCACGGTCACTCCGCTGGCGTCAATTATCGGCTCCGGTTTTTTGGTCGCCGGCCCCATTTTGGCGCACGCAGCCGGCCGATGGGCCGCGCTCGCCATGCTGGGCTTGTGCGCCATCGCCTACCTGTTTGGTTCGGCGATACGCCACAACATCATGAACGTCGAGCCGGAGCTGGCCGACCAACCCTCCGCGCTGGTGCGGCGCCTCGAACGGGCGTCGGACGTCGCCCTTGCATTGGCCTATTTCGTGTCCGTGGCGTACTACCTCAATCTTTTCGCCGCGTTCGGCCTGCGGCTTGGGCACATCGTGGATCCGGTCTGGATTCGTATCGGGGCAACTTGCGTGATCGTGGTCATCGGCATCGTTGGTTTGCGCGGCGGGTTGGACGCGCTCGAGCGGATGACTATTGGGGCGGTGAGTCTCAAGTTGGCCTTGATCGGCGCTCTGCTCACCGGACTGTTCGTGGGGAGCGTCGTCGATATTCATGCTGGAACGTTCGCGTGGCCGATCGCCCAGCACGAGACCGGTAAGCGAGAGCTGAGTATTTTGCTTGGTCTAGTGATCCTTGTGCAGGGATTTGAGACGTCGCGCTATTTGGGCAGCGCCTACGATGCGGAAACCCGCGTGCGCACAATGCGTTGGGCGCAGTGGCTCTCGACGGCGATCTACTTGAGCTTCGTGATTCTGATCACGCGCTATTTCGGCGTCGGTCTTCCTGAGCTCGGTGGTGAAACGGCAATCATCGACATGCTCGCGCCGTTAAGCGTCTTCATCATGCCCATGATCGTCATCATGGCTCTGGCCTCGCAGCTTTCCGCGGCCGTTGCCGACACCAGCGGTGCAGGCGGTCTGATCGCCGAATCGACCCGAAGGAGGGTGTCAGTAAATCTCGGATACGTAGTGACCGCGATGGCCGCCATCGGCATCACTTGGTTCGCCGACATCTTCGAGATCATCACTTACGCCAGCCAAGCCTTCGTCACGTACTACGCGTTGCAGTCGCTGCAAGCCGCATTATCGGCGTGGAGGCTGGGTCGGCAATGGCGGGCGATGGCCTACACGATGGGCATCGTGATTGCGCTTGTGGTCGTGATTTTCGCAATCCCGGCCGAGGCCTAGCCTGTCGGCTGGGGGAAACAAAAAAAACCGAAACCCTTTTTGCTCAGGATTTCGGCTTTGTTCGACTGCATGAAACGTTGAAATGGTGGAGGTGGCGGGAGTTGAACCCGCGTCCGAAGGCACTCCATGCCCGGCACTACATGCTTAGCTCACCGTTCGTTCTCGGCCTACGGAAACACGGTGTGCGAAGCACGCCGCAGGACA
>JBBQIA010000204.1:0-4215 GCA_038324485.1 Lysobacterales bacterium | reverse complement strand
ACGTGCCGCTGTCCGCGCCCGAGCCGCCCACCGGCTTGCTGCGAGTCACCGTAAACCCCACAACCGGTGCCTTGCTGCCCGATGGCACTCCCGGCGGCTTCGTGGACTACGTGAAAACCGAGGATTACGACCGCATGTTGGCGAGCGGTACAGCCATCGATGGCACGCCTGCGCAAGAACAAGCCTTCGACGTCTTCTAGAGCCGCTGACCCCGGGTGCCGGGCGCGCTCGAAGCCATGAAAAAAGCCCCGCACAAGCGGGGCTTTTTCTTGCGACCTCAGGGCCAGACTTAGCGCTTTTCGATCGAAAGGTACTCGCGCGGGGTGGCGCCGGTGTAGATCTGGCGCGGACGGCCGATCTTCGCCTCCGGGTCGACCTGCTGCTCGAGCCAATGACTGACCCAACCCGAGGTGCGGGCCAGCGCAAACATGACCGTGAACATCTCGGTGGGGATGCCCAGCGCCTTGTAGATCAAGCCCGAGTAGAAATCGACGTTCGGATAGAGCTTGCGGGACACGAAGTAATCATCCTTCAGCGCCGCCTCTTCGAGACGCATGGCCACTTCGAGCAGCGGATCATTGACGCCCAATTCGGCGAGAACCTTGTGGCACATCTCGCGAATGATCGCCGCGCGCGGATCGTAGTTCTTGTAGACGCGATGGCCGAAGCCCATCAGGCGGAAGCCTGAGTTCTTATCCTTTGCTTTGTCGACGGCCTTGGCTACGTCTTCCGGGCGACCAATGCTCTCGAGCATGGTCAGCACGGCTTCGTTGGCGCCGCCGTGTGCAGGGCCCCAAAGCGCCGCAATGCCCGCCGCAACACAGGCGTAGGGGTTGGCACCCGTCGAGCCGACCAAGCGAACGGTCGAAGTGGAGGCGTTCTGCTCGTGATCGGCGTGCAGGATGAAGAGCAGATCCAGCGCCTTGGCAGCCACCGGCTTCAGTTCCAAGGGCTCGCTCGGCACTTCGAACATCATGTGTAAGAAGCGCGTCGTGTATTCGAGGTTGTTTCGCGGGTAGCGAATCGGCCAGCCGATCGACTGGCGATAGCAGGCCGCCGCAATCGTCGGCACCTTCGCAATCAGGCGCACGGCCGCCATGCGGCGCTGGGCCGGGTCTTCGAGGTCGAGAGTGTCGTGATAGAAAGCCGACAGCGAACCGACCATGCCGCAGAGCATGGCCATCGGGTGCGCGTCGTGGCGGAAGCCTCCGAGGAAGGTCTTCATGGCCTCGTGCATCATCGTGTGATGCGTGACCTCATGTTCGAAGCCATCGAACTGGGTGCGGCTCGGCAGTTCGCCGTGCATCAGCAAATAGGCCACTTCAAGGAAGCTGGAATGGCTGGCGAGTTGCTCGATGGGGTAGCCGCGATAGAGCAGAACGCCCTCATCGCCGTCGATGTAGGTCACCGCACTGCGGCAGCTGGCGGTCGCCATGAAGCCGGGGTCGTAAGTGAAGTAGCCGGTTTCCTTAGCAAGCTTGCCGATGTCGGCGCAGGGCGCCCCCATGCTGCCCTTTAGGAGCGGCAGGGCGACAGTTTTGTCGCCGGCAGTCAGGGTCAGGCTGGTGGGGTCGGTCACGGTTCACACTCCTTGGGCGGGGCGTGCGCCGCGAGGCCTCACGCCGCATGAATACGGGACGGGCGCTGAGCGCCCGAATCTTCACAATTATTGCATAGGGCCCGAAGACGATGTGCTGAGCGTGCGAAGGCTTCGACCCAAGAATTAAAGGCGAATCTCAGGGGAATTTAATACTCAGAAACGACGAAGGCCGACACTGGGTCGGCCTCCGAGGCAGAACGCGGCCAGAGCCGCGTGCGAACACCTTACTTGGCGTAGCGCTTGCGGAAACGGTCAACGCGACCGGCCGTATCCAGAATGTGCTTGCTCTTGCCCGTGTAGAACGGGTGCGACGCCGACGAGACGTCAATCTTGATGAGCGGATAGGTCTCGCCATCAGACCACTTGATCGTCTCTTTCGAGCCGAGGGTCGAACGGGTCAGGAACGAAAACTCAGAGGTCACGTCCTGGAACACGACCGGCTGGTAATTCGGGTGGAGGCCTTCTTTCATAGCGGGTTCCAGAAGCATCGAAGCGAGGAAAGAGGAGAAGTGTAGCGGGGACTCCCTGCCCGGTTCAAGTCTGTCGTGCCCGTTGTTCAGCCGAAGGGCGCCAAAGGCGGGTGGCAACGCTGCGCAAAGTTAGGCTCAGGCCAGCGCGAGCCGCAGCCAGTGGCGGAATCGGTCGGGATCGAGGCCACTGAGAATCCGCGCCTGGGCTGGCCGACCGGAGCGATCAGCCCAATCCACCACAGTGGCGCCGCGAGCCAAGCGGCCGCTGGTTTCGACGGCCACGGCGTGCCGCGTCCAGCCGGTAGCGGCCTCGGGCTCAAGGGCAGCGGCCATGGCCAAACCATCGGCGGAATGCCAGTGCGTGCCGCGGCGGTCTTCCGACCACTCGCGGGTGCGGCGCGAAATGGCCTTGTAAAAGGCCGCCTTCGCCGTCGGCGCCTCAAGCCACGCCTCGACCTCGTTGTGCGGGAGGCCGTGACGCAGCACCGCCTCCCAGTCGATCAAATCAAATTCGCGAAAACCCTCGAACACAATGTGGGCCGCTTCCGGGTCGAAGGCGATGTTGAACTCGGCGCTGACCGAGGTGTTGCCCTGCCCCGTGACGGCGCCACCCATCACCACTAAACGCCCGATGCGCTCGGGCAGGCTCGCATCGAGGCGCAGGGCCAGCGCCAGATTGGTCAAGGGGCCGAGGCAAACCAAAAGAAGCCCGGGGCGCTCGTGGCTGTGGCGGAGGATGGCGAGCGCCGCGTGCTCGGTTTCGGCCTGCCGGTGCGGCAAGGCGTACCCGGTGTCGCCGAAGCCGTCGCGGCCGTGCACGTAGGCGGCGTCCTCGGCCGGAAAGACCAATGGATCGGCACAGCCCGGGTAGACGGGCAGGTTCACGCCAGCCACTTCGCAGAGCTTCAGCGCGTTGCGCACGGTGTGATCGAGCCCGACGTTGCCGGCGGCAATGGTCAGGCCGAGAACCTCGTGGCCCGGGCTGGCGAAGGCCATCAGCAGGGCCCAAGCGTCATCCACGCCTGGGTCGGTGTCGATCAGCAGCGGAATGCGGTCGGCCATGTCGAAGGTCTCGCTGGTGGGGCCGCAGTGTGCCGCGCAAGGCTTGCTGGAGCCAAACGGGCCGGGGGCGCGGGCGCGAAGCCGGCTTAGATCAGTCCGCTGCGAAGGCGCTTAAGCCGCGGCGTAACGGGCAGCGCTGCCCACCCATCGTGCGATCACGGCATCGGCGATGACAGGATGTTCGGCCAGCAGACTGTCGGCCACGGTGTGCACCTTAGGCAGCAGCCCGGCGTCGCGCGCGAGGTCGGCAATGCGGAATGCGGCGAGGCCGGTCTGGCGCGTGCCGAGGAACTCGCCCGGCCCGCGCAGTTCAAGGTCTTTTTCGGCGATGACGAAGCCATCGTTGCTTCGCCGCATCACGTCGATGCGCTCGCGCGCCACGATGCCGAGCGGCGACTGATACAGCAGCACGCAGCTCGATGCCGCACTGCCCCGCCCCACGCGGCCGCGCAGCTGATGAAGCTGGGCAAGACCCAAGCGCTCGGCGTTTTCGATGATCATCAGACTGGCGTTGGGCACATCGACGCCCACTTCAATCACCGTTGTCGCGACCAAGAGCTGCAGCTCGCCCGACTTGAAGCGCCGCATCGTGTCCTGCTTTTCCGTCGACTTCATGCGCCCATGAAGCAGCGCAATACGAACCTGCGGCAGCGCCTCGGACAATTGCTCGAAGGTGCTCTCGGCGGCCTGCGCCTCGATCTCGTCGCTGTCTTCGATGAGTGGGCAAACCCAGTAGGCCTGCCGGCCCTCGGCGCAGGCCTTTTGCACGCGCTCGACGAGTTCGGGACGACGCTCGGCGGCCACCGCAACCGTGTTGATGGGCGTTCGTCCGGGCGGCAGTTCGTCGATCACGGAAAGATCAAGGTCGGCGTAGGCGGTCATCGCCAGCGTGCGCGGAATGGGCGTGGCGGTCATGACCAACTGATGCGGCACGCGTTCGCCTTCAAGGCCCTTGTCGCGCAGGGCAAGGCGCTGGTGAACGCCGAAGCGGTGCTGCTCATCGACGATGACCAGCCCCAAGGCAGCGAACGACACCCCGCCCTGCATAAGCGCATGCGTGCCGACGATCACCTGCGCGCTGCC
>JBBQIA010000203.1:0-4254 GCA_038324485.1 Lysobacterales bacterium | reverse complement strand
TTCCCGATCATGCTGGCCGTGGCCGTGGCCTGCCTGCCGATCTTCTTCATCGGCTACACCATTCAGCGCTGGGAAGGCGCGCTGTTTCTCGGCTATTACGTGGCCTACACGGCGTATTTGATCCTCGACAGCACCGGCCATAACGCGCTTCCCGCGTACAGCACGGTCATGATGAATTTCGTCGTGCCGCTCACCGTCATTACCCTGCTGGTCGTGCTGGTGCGGGAAATCCGTCGACGCCGCGGTTTAAAACCCGTGGCGTAATGCGCAACGCGGCCTAGGCCGCGGCGAACACGCCTTCCAGCTCCACATCGAGCTCGCGGCGACACACCTCGCCGTGCAGGAAGGCCACGCGATCCAGCGGCAGACCTGCCGCAGCGATGATCGACTTCGCCACCTCAAGCGCCGCAGGCGAGCGCAGGTAGACGCGCAAGGCCATCACCTCCGCAAGCGGGAAGCGCGCGCCGCTCAGGCGCTGACCTTCGTCCAGCAATACGCCCAGATTCACCATGCTTTCCTTGAGTTGTGCCGCCACGTCACCGACATGCTGCGACACGTGGCCGACGATGCTGGCCGTACCCGAGGCAAGCAAGATCGAGCGCTCGCCGTCCTGCAGCACCGCACCGCGGGAGAAACCCGGCGGCACCGGCCCGTACTCGCGCGGGTACTGCCAGGCCGGCGTTTGCCGTGGGTTTTCCAAGGCGACGCCGGGCGCGGCGCTGCACAAGGCCACCACCGACAGCGGCATCGAGGCGTCCGGCGCGCCAATGGCCGTAGCGGCCGGCGGCGGGTCGCGGAACATGGTGTCGACGGCCGCATTGCGACCCACGCAAAAGCGCCGATAGCGTTCGTCGTCACCCGCGCCCTCATTGATGGCGCCAACAAAATTCCAGATGCGAATTAAATTGGGGTGCTTGCTGGGCCGCGCCTTCGCCAAGAGCTCGCGGTAGACGGCTTCGGTTGCAACGGCCACGTCTTCGCCCGGCGCGATGACGCGATGCAGGCCGATCACGGCAAACCCGTCGGAGGCCGGCACCCACACTTCACGCTGCGCACCGCCCAGCCACGGGCAACCGGTGCGCCATGGCAGTGCGGCATCGACGAAGTCGAAGTCGAGCAGCGCAGAGCGGTCGGATACAGCGGTAACGAGCAAGGCAGCAGGTCAGCAATGCGGGCCGCGAAGTATAGCGGTCGCGATGGGGCCGCTAGACTGGCGGCCTCTGAATCCAAAGAAAGCCCCGCATGAGCGATGTCCTGCCCAACTTCAACGCCGTCCGTGACTATCTGCTGAGCCTGCAAGACCGGATCTGCGCGGGTCTCGAGACCCAGGATGGCGATGGCCGGTTTGCCGAAGAATCGTGGCTCCGACCGCAGGGCGGCGGCGGCCGTTCGCGAGTAATGAAAGAAGGTGCGGTATTCGAGCAGGCGGGCGTCGGTTTTTCCGACGTCAGCGGCACCACCCTGCCCGGTTCGGCCACCGCGCACCGGCCGGAACTGGCGGGTGCACCCTGGCGCGCCGTGGGCGTGTCGTTGGTGATTCATCCGCGCAATCCACACGTGCCCACCTCGCACGCCAACGTTCGCTATTTCGAGGCGCATCCCGAAGGCCGCGCGCCAATTTGGTGGTTTGGCGGCGGCTTCGACTTGACGCCCTTCTACCCCGTCGATGAGGACGTGCGGCATTGGCACGGCGTCGCTCGCGACCTCTGCGCGCCCTTTGGCGACACCCGCTACGCCGAGCACAAGGCCTGGTGCGATCGCTACTTTTTCTTGAAGCACCGCGACGAATGCCGCGGCGTCGGAGGCCTGTTCTTCGACGACCTGCAGGCCGATGGGTTTGATCGCAGCTTCGATTACTTGCGCGCGGTGGGCGATGCCTATCTGCCGGCCTATCAGCCCATCGTGGCGGCGCGGAAAAATGTGCCGTACGGCGAGCGTGAGCGCGAGTTCCAACTGTATCGGCGCGGCCGCTACGTCGAGTTCAACTTAGTCTGGGATCGCGGAACCTTGTTTGGCCTGCAAAGCGGGGGACGCACCGAAAGCATCTTGATGAGCCTGCCGCCGCGCGTGCGTTTCGAATACGGCTACGTGCCCGAAGCAGACAGCCCGGAAGCGCGGCTGGCCGACTACTTAGTGCCGCGCGATTGGCTGACGGACAGCATGCCGCGCACGCAGTCCGAGGCCTGCTGACGCAACTCCGGCACGGCGCTGGTTTCGAAGCGTTCGCCGAAGCGCGCTGCACCCACCAGCGCGAGTGAGGAATCGACAGGCGCGGCCACGCCGGTGCCCAGCGGATGGGCCTGCAAGACCCCCTCGCGAACCAGACGCGCCAGCAGCGAATCGCCCGCCAAAGCGGCGCGAAATCCGGGGCCGCGGCAATCCAAAATTAGGGTCGCGTCGATGCGCGTATCGACGCCACGATGCCGCGCCAGCACCACACCGTCCGCGCCCACTCGAATTCGGCCCGGCTCAATATGCAATGCGGCATCGGCGGCGAGGCTGGCCAACACATCCGGCGCCATCCGATGGCGATGGCGATTCCACACGCCAAACGCATGACGCAGGACGCGCCGCTGCTCGTCGGGCGGCAGCAGGGCCCAACGCAGGTTGGTCTGCGCACGCAGGGCATCAATGACCGCGCGCCAAGGGTGCTGTTCCGCTGCCCGACGAAGCGCGCGAAGCAGATCGCGCGCACTGCCCGCCTCATCCAGCGCAGCGTCAAGGGCCTCGCGCTGCTCTGCAGACAGCGCCGAGGCGTCGGCATGCGCGTGGGACCAACGGCCGCCGGTCGACACCACCCGAATCAGGCCCGGAAAACCTCTTGAACGCAGGCCGAGGACCATATCTACCGCAGTGAGTCCACTACCAACGACCAAGACCGTGTCGGTCGGTCGCAACGGCAGTTCACCTTCTGGAAGATGACGCCACCACTCCCACGGATCGCCTATCCAGTGTGACGGTGCGCCGGGCATGGGCAATCCGTTCGGCATGCCCACGCATAAGGCCAGACGCAGAGCGCGCAGAGGCTGCGAGCGCGCCTCGGTCACACCCGAACCGTCCTGAAGTTGCCGGAAGTTCAGTTGCCACGCATTCCCGCAGCGCATGACCCCAGCAATCTCGCCCAAATGCTCTTCGGCACCACAATTCTGCGCGCGCACCGCCATGTACTCGCCAAACCACTGCCGCGGGACAAACTGGCCGGGCTGAGTCAAACGCTCTGGGTGGCAGACACGCAGCCAATCAAAAAAATCAGACGGCGCCTGAGCGTCGAGGCCCATGCGCTCAACCGGCACATTGAGCCGATGAACGAGGTCATTGCCCTCGTAGGCCGGGAGGAATGTTGCAGTCGTGCCGCGGCACCACTGGATGTCCCACGACGGGGCAAGTGCGCGGGCTGCCAGAACGGTGGCCAATCCCGCAGGACCACCGCCAATGACGGCAAGATCCGACGCCGCAGGCTCAGCCACTACGCATTTCGCCCGGAGCGAGCAGCAACCTCGGCTTGAATGCGCACCAAAGATTCGGAACCCCGCCGCACGAGCACAAAGGGCAATACCGCGTGCACGGCAAGCAAAAGAGCCGTCCAAACGCACCTTGCCGCAATTCGCAACGCGAAGCAGGCATGGGCCCCATAAGACTCGCCCACCTCAGCGAGGTGACGAACGGGCCAAGCTGGTGGTGTCGGTCGTGTCGAAGACATGCGGGCGTTATGCCACAGCGTGTGCGGCTCAAATGTAAAAACCTCGCAAGTCAAAAGTAAAAACCCCGCGAGTCAGGGGAGACTCGCGGGGCTGGTGAAGCGGACGAAAGGGGAGGTCCGCCGCTTCGTGTGGGTCGATCAGGGGAGGGACCGAATCCACGACAACGGACATTGCATCCGTTGCGTGTCATCTGACCACCGGCGCACTGACAAGTTCGTGAACTGGTCCGCCTTTTGCTAAGACGATTCAGGACGGATTCACCGCATTGTTTCGATGGCGTGACGAGGCCGCAACGCCGCAGTGAAATGAACGACCAAGACTGGTGCACTGGCTTAGTGCGCCTCGTCCCAGCTGGCGCCGACGCCGGCTTCAACCAGCAAGGGCACGCGCAGCTCGGCCGCGGCCTCCATGCGAGCAACGACCTCTTTTTTCGCTGTATCGACGAAGTCGGTGTTCACCTCAAACACCAATTCATCGTGCACCTGCATGAGCATCACGATGCGGCTGGCATTCGGCTGCGTCCACGCGTCCACCGACACCATTGCGCGCTTGA
>JBBQIA010000202.1:0-4265 GCA_038324485.1 Lysobacterales bacterium | reverse complement strand
CCCTTCTTCTCGAACAGGTAGGCGACGGAGCCGGGGCTGCCCATGTTGCCGCCGCCGCGCTCGAAGATTTTGAATACCTCGCCCTTGGTGCGGGCGCGGTTATCGGTGGCAATTTCGACGAGCAGCGCCACGCCACCGGGGGCGTAGCCTTCGTAGTTGATCTCGTCGTAGTGGATGGTTTCGCCTTCGCCAGTTCCCCGTTTGATGGCGCGTTCGATGTTATCCTTCGGCATCGAGATGGCACGGGCCCTGTCGATGGCGTAGCGGAGTTTCAGGTTCATGATCGGGTCGCCGCCGCCCATGCGAGCGGCGATGATGATCGCGCGGCTGAGTTTGCTCCACACGCGCGCCCGGCTCGCATCCGCTTTGCCTTTTCGATGCTGGATGTTGTTCCAGTGGGAATGCCCTGCCATCGTCGCTCCTCTTGGTAGTTCAGGGCCGCAGCTTCCGCAGCAGCTCGTTGTATCGCGGTTCGCCCTTTCGGCGTGCCCCGGCGGTGTACAAGGCCGCCGCTCTCATCCACGCTTCGCCGGCCTTTGCTTTGTCGCCGAGCGCCGCGTACACATCTCCCAGGTGTTCCCACAATACAGGCTCGTCGCCTTGTGGCAAGCGGGTAGCACGCTCAAGTTCCTTTCGCGCCGCTTCCCTCTTGCCCTGCTTGAAGAGTACCCACCCGAGACTATCGACATACGCCGCGTTGTCGCCTCGTTCGTCGGCTTGCAGGAACGGCCCGCCTTCGCGTTGCTTTCGTTCCAGCGTCAACGCCTTCCGAATCAGGCGTTCCGCTTCTTCGAGCTTCTTGCCACGATCGGCGTAGCCATATCCAAGATCGTTGCACACGCCAGCATCGGACGAATCTTCTTCTAGCAGTTTCTCCATCAACCGTTCGGCCTCGTCGAAGCGACCACTCGTGTGATACGCCCGTGCCAGCGTCAATCGAGCTTCGCGTCCTTCGCTGCCGTGATTATACTCTTTGACGAGCGCCCGGCACAACTCGATGGCTTCATCGCTTTTGCCCATCTCGCCCAGGACGTGCGCTTTCAGTTTGCGGCACGCGAGCCTCTGCGGCTTTTCCGCACCCGCTATAGCCGCGTCGGCCTCTTCCAACGCCTCGTCGAGCCGGTCGAGATTGATCAGGCTATACGCCAAAGCCCGATGGAACATCACCTTCGGAGTCTGTTTCGCCTTGGCCAACCCGTTCCGCGCGATCGCAATCACGTCCGTGTGCTTGTGCCGTAGCTGTAACGCCTGCATCAGCCCGGAATACGTCTCCGCCTCCATCTCACCGAGTTCGCCCGCTGTGAGCGCCGCGCGATACAGCCCCTCAGCGAGCGTCAGGAGGTTGTGCCGTAGTCCTTGGGAAGCGAGCGTTGATCGGGTCGCATAATGGAGGTTCTCGTGGGTTGCTTGCTCCATCAGGGCGGTGAGTAAGGCCCGGTCCGCGCGGAGGACTTGCAACATGGTCCGCGCGTTGGCGGTGTCGTTGGCGTCGCCCACGCCGGGCACCGCAGCTTGTCCCACGGCCCCGGCCACAGCTGCATCGATCCTCGTCAACAAACGCGTCAGGCCCGGCTTACCTTGGTCGGCCAACACCGCGAACAACCCTTTGTAGACGTCTCCCGTCGGTTGAACTTTGATCGTCTCCAGGTACAGCTTTTCCGCCTCGGCCAAGAGGCTGGCTTTCCGCAACTCGCGCCCCAGGATCAGGCGTACGGCGTGGTTGTGCGGATCGCGCTCGCACGACGCCTGTAACTCCGGGACGATCGCTTTCTCCTTGCCCGTCAGCCGTTGTAGGCCGATGCGAAGTTCGTAAGCGTCGGCTCCGTGCGGCATGCTTTTGACGTACGCTTCGATCTGCACCAGAGCTTCGGCGGGCTTGCCTTGATCGCGATAGACTCGGGCCAGATCGTACGCCAACCGCGGGGCGCGGTACGGATCTTTCACGCGAGCCACCGCAAAGGCGGCCTCGGCTTCCTTCACTTTTTTGCGCCTCAAGCAGATCTGTCCGAGCTTCTCGTACGTCTCCGCCGCTTGGTTATCCACGTCTTTTTGCGTGGCGTGGTTGGCGTCCATCAGCGTTCGAGCATCGTCGAGAATCGCCGTCACCCGGCGTAGCGAACCCTCCGCTGACGCCATCTTACCGTCGGCTTCTTGCAGCAAGGCGAGGTCGAACCAGATTTGCGCCCGTTGATCCGGGCGCGCGGCCAGATCGTTCGATGTGGCAGCGACACGTAGCATCGTCATGGCACCGCTGCGGTCGCCCGTGCGCCGGAAATGGCGAGCGAGCGTCGTAGCCGTGACGTGATCGTCGGAGTTGAGTTCGAGAACCTTGTAGCCGGTGGCGATCGCGTCATCGGCGCGGTCGAGCGACAGGTACAGCGGCACCAACGTACGCAAGATGGCCGTTGACGTGGGATCGTGCTTGGCGGCGGCTTCATAGCTGAGGACGGCTTCGAGGAGCCGGTTGTGCCGCTCTTGCATCAGACCGCGACCGAACTGCCGCAACGCTTCACGCCGGGCGAGTTCTGCTTTCGTGGGCAGGGTGCGGGGTTGGTGCAAGACGGTCGGTCCACCGTCGATCTGAGCGAGCAGAGCAGAGGTTGCGAGCAACAGCGCGGCAAAGGCGGCACGAATCGGCATGGTCGAACTCTCCTGCCTCGACGAGGGGCGAACCGGCGGCGGAGTCTAGCGACATGTCCCCGCAGGGGCAACGCGAGCTTTCTCTTCCATATTGACCCCCCGCGCGCGGCCCGGTTACAAAATGATCTTCTGCCACGGATGGGGGAAGTACCATGACTGCGCCGCTTCGTCGTTCGGATTATCTGCTTCTGGCTGGCTTCGTCGCCTTGCTGTTCTCGGTCTCGTTGATCACGCCCAGGGTGCTTGGGAATCACGAGACGATTCACTGCCAGAACGTCCGTGAGATGCTCGCGGACGGTGATTACATCATCCCCCATTGTGGTGGGCGGCCATGGCTGGAACGACCGCCGCTGCCGTTCTGGATCACGTTGCCGTTCGTCGCACTGTTCGGCGAAAGCGCGATCGTCTTCCGCCTCGTCTCGTTGATGGTGGCGTTGCCGTCGGTGTTGCTGACGGGGTGGGCCGCGTCGTTGTGGTATGGTCGCGGTGTCGGGCTTCTGGCTGGCTGCATGCTGGCGACGTTGCAGGAATTCCACCGCTACGCCATCGCGCCTGAGTCCGACATCTTCGTTTGCTCGCTGGTTGCCATCGGCATGGCGACGTTCATCCATCTCGAGTTCCAACGCCGACCCGACGAGCAGGGGTCGTTCGTCGGCACCCGACCGTGGGCCGTGCTGGGATGCTTCGTGGTGCTGGGGTTGGGGAATCTCGTCAAGGGGTTGTACTTCGTCGATTTGCACCTGCTCGCGCCGGCGGGGTTGTTCCTGCTGTGGCGCGCCGATCCGTGGAACGCCCTCCGGCGCTACGTTTGGCTACCCGGCTGGGTCGTGTTCCTCGTCGTCGGCGCGACGTGGGCGGTGCTGGCGTACGCACGCTACCCCGATGTGCGGGCGTTGTGGAGCAGCGATTACAACGGGCGATTGACCGAAGGGTACATGACCGAGCCGTGGTGGTACTACCTCGCGAATCTGCCGGCGGCGCTATTGCCGTGGGCACCGCTGGCGTTCCTGGGACTGTGGCTGACGCGCGGCCGAGCGCTGGGCACGGCTGGGTCGGCCGAGCGGTTCCTGTGGTGTTGGGCACTCGCGCCGATGTTGGTGCTGTCGATCCCCAAGGGCAAGCACCATCACTACCTGCTCGCCACGATGGCACCATGGGCGATTCTGGCAGCGGTGGCGGCGGAACGGTTTTGGCTGTGGCTCAGCGAACGTCCCCGGTGGAGTCTCGCGGCATCGCTGATGACGGTCGTCGTCCTCACCGAGGTCGCCTTTTTCCTCGTGTGGAGGTATCAACCAAAGCTCGATGCGTGGGGTCCGTTTGCCGTTGGAATCGTGCCGCTGCTGGCCGTGGCGTTGTGGTTGTCCGCGACACAACCGAACGTGACGCGCGGTCTGGCGGTGCTCGTGGTCGGCTGCGTGCTGCTGTACTGGGGCAAGGAACATGCCGAATGTGCTGCCCAGGATTCACGCCGGGCCGACCGTTTGTTCCTCGATCAAGCCGTGGCCCTCGCCGGTGATGCACCCGTCTTGGTCGTCGATAACTGGGCACCACTCGAAGGATCGTGGTCGTTGTTCCACCTGAAGGAGCGCGGTCGGCTGATGCACAACGTGTCGTTTCTGCGCGAC
>JBBQIA010000201.1:0-4266 GCA_038324485.1 Lysobacterales bacterium | reverse complement strand
CGTAGGCAGCGGTGCCAGCAGGTCAAAGCCGGTGTCGACGATGCCGAAATCAAGCACATTGCCCGCGCCGACCGCCGTGCCGCGGGCGCGATAGCGGCCACCCATCGGCGCCATCAGCATTTCAATGCTGCGTCCGTCGGGGCTGGTGCGGATACTGTTGGGCAGAGCCAGACGCAAGTCGCGGCTGAGTCGCGCCATCGCCTGATCGGCGGCATCGGCCAAGCGCGCACGACGCTGGGCATCGGCGCTGGCGTCAATCGGCTGGCGAATGATTTGCACGGATATCGTCGCCAAAATACCGAGCAGCACCATCACGACGACGAGCTCGATCAGGGTGAATCCGGCGGCAGTCCGAGCGCGCATCAGTACTGCGCCCGCAATGCCGCCAGACGCAGATCGAAGCCGCCATCGACATGGGTGACGCGCACTTCCACGCGGCGCGTGGTGGCGCCGCCTACGCTACTGGCAGACCCGACGGTCATGCTGATGCGATAGCGCGCGAGCCCCGCCACCGTTACCCCAGCCGAGTCGGTCGGCGCTGCGGGCGTCGCAAGGCAGGCGTAGTCACCCACGTCGTCCCACAGGTCGCGACTGACGCCGCAGCCTTCGTTAATGCCATCGGGATCGGCATACGACTTCAGCATGGCTTCTTCCAAATAGCCCTCGGCCAAATACAGGGCCTGCGTCTGCAACACCGGCGATGCCGATCGCCCGCTGATTTGTGCCACCAGCCCCGAAATCGCGATGGCCGCAACGGCCAGAATCACCAGCGTGACGACCAGTTCCAAAAGGGTGAATCCGCCGGCGCGCTTAACGAACATGACCGGTGTCCGCTTCAATGACGATGCTGCGGCCGCCCACGATGACCGTGCCGCCATTCGGCGTGGGCAGGCCCTGAGCGTTGAAGCGAAGCGTCAGCCCCTGCGACACGGTGACGCCGCCAGTGGCCGTCGCCGCGAATGCGCCGCCGCCCGCGGGGCTGGTGATGCCGAGGGTGAACGCGCCGGTCGTGCCGCAACTCGTATCACTGCCGTCGGCGCGACGGCGCACGGCGTAATCGTTACTGCCGGAATTCACCTGCACCTCGATCTCGCAGCCGGTCGCCACGGCCAGACGCTGCGCGTAACGAAATGCGGCCGACACTTGCTCGGCAAAGGCAGCACTTCGGAAGCTGCCCTCGGTCAGACGCGGCAACACGATCACGGCCAAGACGCCCAAAATCACGAGCACGACCACCAGCTCGAGCAGAGTAAATCCGGATTCGCGATGGCGACAGGGTTTAGGCATGGCGCTCTAGGCAGCTTTAAACGACGAAGGGCGGCAGGTTTCCCTGCCGCCCCCGTGCTTGGACGCATTCAGCCAGGGGCGGAGCGATCAGGTGCCCGCGCGAATGGCGGTGAAGTTCCGCGTCGGGGTGGTCGTACCAGTCCGACGAAGCGCGCAAGTCTCGAGCGTGCTTCCGTTACTTGCGGGAATGGCCGTATTCGCTACGACTTCAAACACCCCGAAGCCACCCGTCAACACGGAGCCTGCGTCTCCGCAGGTCGCAACTGCCCTGCAGTCAGCGCTCGGCGTGTGGTTATTCACCGCACAACCGGCGTAGTTGATGTTCATCGCCGACGTAATCGCGGCTGCAGACGCGTTGAGTGCCGCAGCCTGAGCATCGTCTTCCAAGTTCACGAAGCGCGGCACGGCAATGGCCGAAAGCACGCCCAGCAGCACGATGACGATGACCAGTTCAATAAGGGTGAAACCGCTTTGATTCTTCATGAGGCGCTCCGCCGCTTTAGCAGCCGTTGATGTTACGGGTGATGGTAGGCGAAACACCCGCCGCATTGGGTGAGGTGTAGGCCACAGAACAAGTAGGAATGCCATCGAGCGTGACGGTCACCACAGAACCTGGACCGGCTCCGCCGCCCGTGAAGCTATATCGCGCCGACAAGTTATCGAACAGCAGGTTCAAATCGGCCTGCTCAGCCTGCGGATAGCCGAAGTTGGTGCCGATAACGCCGCCCGGAAGGCTCGCGCCGTCGATGTCGACGGAGTCGGTGGCGTTGTCCGACTCGCCGATGGCGGCCGACTTGGCGTAGATCACGTTGCTGCCCGAACGAATCGAGTTAAAGAACGAGTCGACGACCGCAATGCGCGCTTCGCGCTGCAGGGAAATGAAACGCGGAATCGCTAGGGCGGCAAGAATGCCGAGCACCACAATGACGATGACGAGTTCGAGGAGGGTGAAACCAGACTGACGGCGCATAGACGGAAACCTGTCGTTTGAGGGGAGGAGCGGACGCTCAAGCGGAGTGTCACAAAACCACTATACGCCCTTGATTTAGTTGAAAGAACCGTGTTGTGGTGAATCCCTGTAAATGCCTGCCTCGCTGATTCAGCACGCTATGGTTTGGCCGCAGCCGGCGCCACCCGTTCTAGAAGCAAGTCTCGCGCCAATCCCGGCGTCGGAGAATCGACGCCGTCGACCAACAGGTGCACACGCCACCGATGATCGCCCTCGGGCAGCCACAGGGCGCGGTAGACCAACTCGCCGCGAATTGCATCGAAGGTCCAACGGCCTCCCGCCCATTCGGGCATCGGGCCTGCGGGCGCGTCGCTGGGACGTACTGCCAACAGCCGATCCTGCGCCCAAGTACGCGGGTCGCTGCCCGCTCGGCTGCGCAAGCCGTCGACGCCGCCTTCGGCCAGCGCGCGCTTGCCCTCCAGCCATACCAAGTTTTCCAGATGCTTCTCCGCCAGACCTAGCGCAAGGCGCTCGCCTTCCGCCAGCACGCTGCGCCCAGCCATAAACAGCAGCACGATCAAGACGACGACGATCAGCAGGGCTAGAGCCCGGCTCACTAATTTGAGCCAGCCGGCGTCCGTGGTTGCAAACCGCGACACCTCGGTTCGCGGGCGTGTGCGAGGCCTCATTGCCGCGCCAGCTTCACCAAGTCCCACATCGGCAGCAGCACACCAAGCGCCAGCACGAAGACCACGCCCGCCACGACGACGGTCAGGATCGGCTGCAGCAGGTCGTTGAGATTGCGTACGTCGTAGTCGACTTCGCGCTCATAGAAATCGGCCACTTCGACGAGCATTTCATCGATCTGGCCGGTCTCCTCGCCCACCGTCAGCATCTGCAGCACCAGCGGCGTGAAGCAGTCCTGCATGGCCGCCGCGCGGGTCAGGCTCTCGCCGCGCTCGATGGCGCCACGCATGCCGAGCAACTGGCGAGCAATCACGTCGTTCTCAACAGCCAGCGCCACCACCGTAAGGGCCTGCAACACCGGCACGCCCGAGCGCGTTGCCATCGCGAATGCGCGCGCGAAGCGGGCCAGCGTGGCGCGCTGGACGATATTGCCGATGATCGGAATTTTCAGCAGCAGGCCGTGCCAACGAAAGCGACCTTCCTCGGTCTGCACATAGCGGCGCAGCCAAGCGATGCCGCCGAACAATACGCCCAGCACCAGCCACCACCACGATGCAAAAAAATTGGAGGTGGCAATGATGATCCGCGTGGGCAGGGGCAACTGCACGTTGAACGAACCGTAGAGCTTGGCGAACTCCGGGATGACGAGGGTCATGATGACGAACACCGCCACCGCCACAAACACGATCACGATCATCGGGTAGCGCACAGCAGTTTTCACTTGCTCGACGACGCCCTGCTCGCGCTCCAAGTGCTGATTCAGCCGTAAAAAAGCTTCATCGATGCGACCGCTTTCTTCGCCGACGCGAACAATTGCCGTGAACAAAGGGCCGAAAATTTTGGGATGGCGCGACATCGCGGTGGCCATGTCGCGACCGGCTTCCAGCTCATCCATCATCGCCATCAAGGTCCGGCCCAGCTGCGCATTGCGCGAGGTGGAGGCCAAACGCCGAAGCGCTTGCGTAATCGGCACGCCGGCTTTGGCCAAGGCGTACATCTGCCGGCTGAAAAGAATCAGGTCAACGCGACTGGGCCGACCAAAGCCCAAACTTTCCATGAAGGCGTCGCCGGTCGCACCGGCCGGCTGCGCTTCGACGATGTCGATCGGCACCATGCCGCTGCTGCCCAACTGCCGCGCCACCGCGTCGCCCGATAGCCCTTCGATGCTCCCTGAGACCGCTCGGCCCTGCGCGTCCCGCGCCTTGTAGCGAAAGGTCGCCACGGCTTAGGTTGCCCCGTCCGGCGTCACTTCGCCGCCGATGCGCTTGGATTCTTCCAGCGTGCTCAAGCCGTCCAAGGCGTAGTCCAGCGAAGCCTGCGCGAGCGAGCGATAGAGCGGCGCA
>JBBQIA010000200.1:0-4290 GCA_038324485.1 Lysobacterales bacterium | reverse complement strand
CTCGGCCTGCATCAGCTTGCGCACCGCCTGCAGGGTGTTGCCCTGGGCGCCACGGCCGAGCTTGTCGGCCTTGGTCAGGATCGCGTGCGCCGGCAGCCCGCGGCTGACGGCGTAGCCGAGCATCTGCTGGTCGTAGTCCTTGAGCGGATGGCGGACGTCCATCACCACCACCAGCCCCTTGAGCGCCTGGCGCTCGGCGAAATAGCGGTCGAGGAATGCCTGCCAGTGCGCCTGCAGGTCCTTGGGCACCTTGGCGTAGCCGTAGCCGGGCAGGTCGACCAGATACTTGGTCTCGTGTGGGGGGATGTCGAAGAACACCAGCTGCTGGGTGCGGCCGGGGGTTTTGGAGACGCGGGCGAGAGCGTTCTGCTGGCACAAGGCATTGAGCGCGCTGGACTTTCCGGCATTGGAGCGGCCCGCGAACGCGACCTCCCAGCCGCCGTCGGGCGGCAACTGGCGCGGGGTGTGGGCGGCCAGCAGGTAGCCGGAGCGGTGGAATGGGTTCGAAGGGGTAGCCATGCGCATAGGATCGCACGGCCCGGGGCGATTGCCGTTTGACCCGCTCAGGTGCGACGACGATAATTCCACGGTTTCGGTCTGTGGCCGGTATTTCGCCGGCCCCGCCTCGTCATTTGGAGTGTTGAGCATGCGTCACGCCCGTGCCTACGGTTTCGCCGGTCTCGCGGTTCTCGCGATCGCGGCGGCTGCCGCCATCGCCCAGACCACGGTGACGCCCGTGCCCGAAGCCGCCCCGGTCCAGGCCGTGCCGCTGGATGCGTCGTTCGTGGCCGAACTGGCCAAGGCCAAGGTCGGCGATCCCAAGGTCGGCGCCACCAAAGCCGCGGCCTGCGCCGCCTGCCACGGTCTGGACGGCAATGCCACCGACCCGTCGCTGTATCCGCGCATCGCCGGCCAGAGCGAGCGCTATGTCTCCCGCCAGCTGGCGCTGTTCAAGGGCGGCGAGCGCATCAACGCGATCATGCAGCCCTTCGCCACGGCCCTCAGCGCGCAGGACATGCGCGACATCGGCGCGTATTACGCCACCCAGAAATCGGGCGCCGGCATCGCCGACGACACCGCCATCGCCGAAGGCCCGAGCAAGGGCATGAAGTTCTACGAAGTCGGTCAGAAGCTCTACCGCAGCGGCGACGCCAGCCGCGGCATCCCCGCCTGCATGGCCTGCCACGGCCCTGCCGGCGCCGGCAACCCCGGCCCGGCCTATCCGCACGTCGGCGGCCAGCAGGCGTGGTACAGCGCCCGCCGTCTGCAGGAATACCGCACCGGCACCACCACCGAGCGCGATGCGGCGCTGTTCCACATCATGTCGTCGGTGGCCAAGCCGCTGACCGATGAGGAAATCCAGTCGCTGTCCAGCTACATGCAGGGCCTGCACACGCGCGGCGATCAGGGGTGATGCTTCTTGCCCGCCGCGTCTGCCGGTCGGGCGCGGACGGATCGCTCCGGCGCGTTGGCGTTCATGAGGGGGCTGTCCCCATGAGCGCATCCGCCGCCTCGATGTTTTCCATTTACTTTTCTGGTTGAATCGCTACGCCGGCCCGGACATCCTCTGCGCTGGCGTTTTTTCATTCCCCCTGCAGGATGCCGTCCATGTTGCGTTCTATGTTCCTGTCGCTGTTGCTTGTCTTCCCGCTGACCGCCTGTGCGCAAGCGCCTTCAGGCCCGCCGAAGCCCGGCGTCGATTACGAAGTGCTGGAGAAGGGCCAACGCTGGCAGGCGCCGAACGGCAAGATCGAAGTGGCCGAAGTATTCGCCTACTGGTGCTCGCATTGCGCGGATTTCCAGCCGATGGTGGATGCCTGGAAAAAGAAGATCCCGGCCGACGTGAGCTTCGTGTACATCCCCGCCGCATTCGATCTCGAAGACGCCTACGCGAAGGCCTTTTTCGCAGCGGATGCCGCGAAGGCGGTGCCGAAGATCCATCAGCCATTGTTCGACGCCATCCATGAGGAAGGCGCGCTGCCGCGCAGCAACGTCACCGTGGACGAGCTGGGAACCTGGCTCGCCAAACATGGTCTGAACCGCGCCAGGATGGTCGCTTCCATGCAGTCCAAAGAGGTCGCCGGGCGCATGGCGCGGGCCCAGGCCTTCGCGGTCGCCAACCGCGTCGGCGGCACGCCGACGCTGATCGTCAACGGCAAGTATGTGGTCCGCGCACCTACGCTCGAAGAGCGCATGCGGGTGGTGGATGGGCTGATCGCGATGGAACGCGCCGCGGCCAAAAAACGCTGAGTCTCGCCAACCCTGCATCGATCCGACGCAGAGCAAACAACGCCGATGCGCCGATGCCTGAAAGCCTCGGGCGCAGTATCCGCAACACGACAGGAGACACACGATGAAGCGACACATGATTTTTGCGCTGCTGGCCGGCTTTGCGCTGAGCGCCTGCACCGCCAAGGAAGAAGAGACTGCTAACGCCCCGGCCGCCACGCCCCAAGCCGCGACGAACGATGCCGAAGTGATGGCCGCGGCCGAAGCGGTGGCCAAGGCCTCGGCCGACCCGAACGCGCCCGCCGCGGTGGAAGCCGCGCCTGCCACCGATGCCGCCACGCCCGCGCCTGCCGCGCCGGCCAACGGCGCGATTCCGGGCCTGAAGCTCGGGACCGACTACGAGATCATCAAGAACGGTCAGCCGTTCGAGCCATTGAACGGCAAGATCGAGGTGGTGGAAGTGTTCAACTTCGTCTGCCCGGCCTGTGCGGCCTTCGAGCCCTTGGTATCGAACTGGAAGAAGACCCTCGGGCCGGACGTGCGCTTCACCTACGTGCCGGCGGCCTTCGGCGGCAACTGGGACCAGTACGTACGCAGCTTCTACACCGCCCAGACCATGGGCATCGCCGAAAAGGCGCACGCCCGCACCTACGACGCCATCCATCTGGAAGGCAAGCTCAAGGGCGAGCGCGGCAACGACAGCGATGCCGATCTCGCCGCGTTCTACGCCCAGTTCGGCGTGGAAGCCAAGCAGTTCGCCGGCAACATGAAGAGCTTCGCGGTGACCGGCAAGTTCAACAAGGCGAGGCAGTACATCCAGACCCAGCAAGTCACCGGCACGCCGAACATCATGGTCAACGGCAAATACCGCGTGCTGGGCGGCCGTAGTTGGGAAGAGCGTCTGGTCATCGCCAACGCCCTGATCGCCCATGAGCGGGCCCAGGCCGCCGCGCCGGCCGCCGCGGCCCCCTGAGTTGCAGGAACCCAGTATCGAAACAATGGATCCGCAGGCCAGCACCGTGGTTGCCGACGTGCCGGCGACGCGACGGCTGCGGCTGCTCAGCGCCAATATCCAGGCGGGCACCAGCACCCGTCGCTACAGCGATTACGCGACCCGCAGCTGGTCGCACGTGCTGCCCACGGGCAACAAGCGCGCCTCGCTGGACACCATCGCCGATCTCGCCGCCCGGCACGATATCGTTGGGCTGCAGGAGAGCGACCCGGGCAGCTGGCGCTCGGGTTTCACCAATCAGACCCATTACCTGGCCGAGCGCGCCGGGTTCGACTACTGGAGTCACCAGCCCAACCGTCGGGTCGGCATGGTCGCCTCCAGCGCCAATGCGCTGCTGTCCCGAATGGAGCCGGTCGACGTCAGCGACCATCCGCTGCCGGGCCGGATTTCCGGCCGCGGCGTGCTGGTCGCGCGTTTCGGTCGCGAAGCCGACAGCCTGACCATCGCCGTGGCCCATCTTTCCCTGGGTGCCGGTTCGCGTCGTTCGCAACTGGCCTTCATCGGCGAACTGCTGCACGACCACCCGCACAGCGTGCTGATGGGCGATTTCAACTGCACCGCCGAACAGCCCGAAATGTCGCTGCTGTTCCAGCGCACCCGCCTGCAGCCGCCGGCCTGCACCGTGCACACCTTCCCCAGCTGGCGTCCGCAAAAAGCGATCGACCACATCCTGGTCAGCGATGGCCTCGTCTGCAGCGGCATGCAGGCCATGGCTGCGGCGTGGTCGGATCATCTGGCGCTGTCGATCGATCTGGACGTTCCGGCGGCGTTGATTCGCTGAAGGCGGTTGCTGCGCGACGCGTCACGTGCGCTTGGATCGCTATCTGCCGCGACACACGGCCTTGGCCGACGACGCGATGGACGCGCGCCGTCTCCCGCGGCGATACAAGCGCTCAATCGAACATTCCAGAAGCGATAGAACACCATCGGAACAAGCGTCACAGCGTGGACGATCGCCCGCGCGCATGCGCGCGAAATGTGATCCCCGGCGCAAAAAAACGGATGGCTTCGGCAGTAGGTTGATGTCTCTGCAGTCGGCGTATCCGGGG
>JBBQIA010000199.1:0-4303 GCA_038324485.1 Lysobacterales bacterium | reverse complement strand
TCGAGCAGCGCGTGGCGGCCATCGTCCGCAACTGGCAAGACGGTCTGCGCGAATCCTTGGTGCGCGCCGTGGGCGAAAGCGATGGCCTGCGTTTGGCGAAGAAGTTTGCAAAGGGACTGCCGCCCGGCTACATCGACGCGGTCAGCCCCGATGCAGCGGCACAGGACTTGATCAGCGCGGACGGTTTGGCCGACGAGCGCGCGCTTGCGTTGACCCTTTATGACAGCGGGGAGGGCCTGCGTTTCAAGGCCATTCGCTTCGATCGCGTTATTGCGCTATCCGATGCGCTGCCGATGTTGGAAGACCTCGGCTTGCGGATTCTTTCCGAGCATCCCTACGAGTTGGAGACGGAAGGCCGCATCGTGGCCATTCAAGATTTCGTTGTGCAGGCGCTGCGTCCCATCGATGACTTGGCGGCGGTTCGGGCCGAGTTTGAAGACGCGTTCGCCCACATTTGGTCGGGCGAAGCAGAGAACGACGGCTTTAACCGGCTGGTGCTCAGCGCCGGTTTGGGCTGGCGTCAGGTGGCGATGCTTCGCGGTTACGCGAAGTATTTGCTGCAGGCCGGCGCGCCGTTCTCGCAGGTCTACATGGAAGAGACTCTCGTCCGCTATCCGCTGATGACGCGCCTGCTGGTCGAACTGTTCGAATCGCGCTTCGATCCGAAACGCGCCGACGCCGACGCCGGACGCAGCGCTGCGGTTCGCGATGGCCTGTTGCGCGTGGTAGCGGGTCTGCCGGAAGAAGAGCGCCCGACGTTGACGCATCTGGTGGACAACGTCGCGACCGCACTCAGCGGCGATCGCAGCACTCAGATGGACGGCATCGACGACGCCCTGGGCGCCGTGTTGGAGCGCGTTTCTAGTCTCGACGAAGACCGCATCCTTCGCGGCCTGAAGGCCATCATCAAAGCCACGCTGCGGACCAGCTTCCATCAGCGTCGCAATGGCGCGTTCCGTGACGCTATCAGCTTCAAGTTCGATCCTGAAAAAGTCCCCGACCTGCCTAAGCCCAAGCCGTATCGCGAAATCTTTGTTTACTCGCCCTGGGTTGAGGGCGTGCACCTGCGCTTCGGCCCGGTGGCGCGTGGCGGCTTGCGCTGGTCAGATCGTCGCGAAGACTTCCGCACCGAGGTGCTGGGTCTGGTGAAAGCGCAGATGGTGAAGAACACGGTGATCGTGCCGGTCGGCTCGAAAGGTGGCTTCTTTGCGAAGCGACTGCCGCCCTCGAGCGATCGCGATGCATGGCTGGCTGAGGGCATCGCCAGCTACAAGCGCTTCATCAATGGCCTGCTCGACATTACCGACAACATTATTGATGGCGCCATCGTTCCGCCTCACGACGTCGTTCGCCATGACGGCGATGACCCGTACTTGGTTGTGGCGGCTGACAAGGGCACGGCCACGTTCTCGGATATCGCGAACGGGCTGTCCGCCGAACACGGGTTCTGGCTGGGCGATGCGTTTGCTTCGGGCGGCTCGGTGGGCTACGACCACAAGGGCATGGGCATTACGGCTCGCGGTGCATGGGAGTCGGTGAAGCGTCACTTTCGCGCTTTGGGGCTTGATACACAGTCTCAGGACTTCAGTGCTGCGGGCGTCGGAGACATGTCGGGCGATGTGTTCGGCAACGGTATGCTGCTGTCGAAACACATTCGCCTCGTGGCGGCCTTCGATCATCGCCATATCTTTATGGATCCGAACCCCGATGCGGCGCGGTCGTTTGTCGAGCGCGAGCGGCTCTTCAAGCTGAAGCGTTCAAGTTGGGATGACTACAGCAAAGAGCTCATCTCTGCGGGCGGCGGCGTCTATCCGCGCTCGGCCAAGAGCATTCCGATCAGTCCCCAGATGCGCGCGGTGCTCGATGTCGAAGACGAGCAGATGACGCCCGCTGCGCTGATGAACGCCATCCTAAAGGCGCCGGTTGACCTGCTGTGGAACGGTGGTATTGGCACCTACGTCAAAGCCAGCACCGAGTCGCATGCTGAGGCCGGCGACCGCGCCAACAATGGTCTTCGCGTCAACGGCGGCGAGTTGCGTTGTCGCGTGGTAGGCGAGGGCGGCAATCTCGGCATGACCCAAAAGGGCCGCATCGAGGCCGCGCTGAATGGCGTTCTGCTCAACACCGACTTCATTGATAACTCCGCCGGTGTCGACACCTCAGATCACGAGGTCAACATCAAAATCTTGCTCAGTGCGGTGATGGCGCGCGGCGGCTTGACGCTGGATCAGCGTAATACCCTGCTTGCGGAGATGACCGATGAAGTGGGCGACTTGGTGCTGAACGACAACTATCGGCAGAACCAAGCCATTAGCCTGATGGAGCGCATGAGCGTGCCGCGTTTGGGCAGCTTCCAGCACATGATCCGGACGCTGGAATCGCAGGGTCTGCTTGATCGCGCGATTGAGTTCTTGCCCTCGGATGCGGAGTTCAGCGACCGTCGTTCGCGCGGTCTTGGACTGACGCGTCCCGAGCTGTCGATCTTGCTGAGCTACGACAAGATCGTGATCTACAACCAACTGCTCGACAGCGACGTACCGGAAGACCCCTACCTCTCGCGCGAACTGCAGCGTTACTTCCCGAAGCCCCTGCAAGAGCGCTATGCGGACGACATGGAAGGCCATCGTCTGCGCCGCGAGATCATCGCGACCGCGGTGACCAACTCGATGGTCAATCGCATGGGCTCGACCTTTGTGCTGCGCATGCAGGAAGACACCGGCGAGCAGCCGGCGCAGATTTCGAAGGCGTACACGATTGCTCGCGAGATTCTTGAAGCGCGGCAATGGTGGGCCGACATTGATGCCGGTGACTTGCACGTCTCGGAGCCCGCACAGATCGATGCGCTGATGGCGATTTGGAACCTGCTGCGCCAATACACGCGCTGGCTGCTGAATCTGCAGGGCGACCAGTTGGTGATTGCCGACATGGTGGCGCGCTACGCCGAGGCGATTCGCGAACTGCGTGACGTGCTCTCGCAGGTGCTGCCGGGTGAGGCGCGTGCCCAGTACGACGCCAGTCTTGAGGCGTGGACGCGCAAGGGCTTCAGCGCTAGCTTGGCGGCCGATTTCGCCGGCTTGCCATTCTTGGCGTACGGGCTCGACATCGTTCAAGTGGCGCTGGAGCGCAAGCTACCCGTGGCCGATGTGGCCGCGGTGTACTTCTCGTTGTCGGATGCCTTGCACACGAAGTGGTTGATGGACCAAGTCGAGCAGTTGCCAGTCGAAGGCCGTTGGCACGCGCAGGCGCGTGGTGCGCTTCGCGACGAGTTGCAGCAGCAGCAGCGCGTGCTGGTGGGCCAAGTGCTGGCCGGTTCGCCGGAAGGCGATGGCACGGCATGGGCGGTGGGTGCGTGGCTCTCGCGCGATGACCAAACGCTGCGCTACACGTTGGCGATGTTCGCCGACATGCGAAACCTTCGCGGGATGGATTACGCCACTTTGCTGGTTGCCGTGCGTCGACTGGGACAGATTGCAGCGGCGGGCAATCACGCGGCAACGCGCTGATGGTTCAGCGCATCGCCGTGCTGGCCAGTCCGACGCCCGAGGCGCAGGCCGCGAAGTCGGCGCTTGAAGCCGTGCTGCCCTGCGTGCCGGTGGCCGAGGCCGAGGTGCTGGTTGCGCTCGGCGGCGATGGCTTCATGCTGCAGACCCTGCATCGGCATGGTTTGCAGCAGCTTCCGGTGTACGGCATGAAGCTGGGTACGGTGGGCTTTCTGATGAACCAGTTTCGCCCTGACGGCCTGATGGGGCGAATCGCGGTGGCGCGTCCGACCGTGCTGCGGCCTCTGGAAATGGAGGCGCTGACCGAGGGCGGGCAGGCCATTACGTCACTCGCGTACAACGAAGTGTCCCTGCTGCGACAGACGCGGCAGGCGGCGCATCTGCGCATTGGCATCAATGGTCAACGCAAGCTCGACGAGTTGGTCTGCGACGGCATGCTGGTGGCCACGCCCGCGGGCTCGACGGCCTACAACTATTCAGCGCACGGCCCGATCTTGCCCTTGGGCTGCGACGTGATTGCGATGACACCCATTGCCGCATTTCGTCCTCGGCGCTGGCGCGGCGCTTTGCTGCGTTCCGATGCAGAAGTTGGCATTGAGGTGCTGGACGCCTTGAAACGCCCGGTCAGCGCTACCGCCGATTCACACGAAGTGCGGCACGTGGTGGAGGTGCGGATTCGCCAGTCGCGCACGCACACCGTGACCCTGCTGTTCGATCCCGAGCACGACTTGGCCGATCGCATTTTGAACGAGCAGTTCGAAAGCTGATGAACTCGCTGGTCGTCGCCATCACTGCGCGGGCGC
>JBBQIA010000198.1:0-4313 GCA_038324485.1 Lysobacterales bacterium | reverse complement strand
AGCGCTGGAGCAGTTGGGCTCGCTGCAGCCTCAGATTGAGGCGCTGCATCAGCTCTTCGGCGTGCTGAAAAAAGCGCGTAGCGAGCGTGGGGCCATTGAATTTGAATCCGGCGAAGTGCGCTTCGTGTTAGATGCCAAGGGCGAGGTCATTCAAGCCGGCATGATGGAGCGCAATGACGCTCACAAGCTGATTGAGGAATGCATGATCGCGGCCAACGTGGAGGCCGCAAAGTTCGTCATTCGCAAAAAAATTCCGGCGCCGTTCCGAATCCACGATCGGCCGCCGGAGCGCAAGTACACCGAGCTGCTGGAGTTCCTTGCCGAGTTCGGTCTGCGCCTGCCCTCGTTGCAGAAGGTGACGCCCAAAGACTTCACCACCCTGCTGCGCAAAGTGCGCAAGCGCCCGGATGCGGCCTTGCTGGAAACCGTGCTGCTGCGTTCGCAAAGTCTGGCTCAGTATTCGATCGACAACATCGGTCACTTCGGCTTAGCGCTCGAGAGCTACGGCCACTTCACCTCGCCCATTCGGCGCTACCCCGACCTGCTGCTGCATCGCTCGATTAAGCATATTTTGGGCGGTGGCACGGCGTCTGACTTCGCCTACACCGACAAGGAAATGGGTGCCCTGTGTTTGGCCTGTTCCGAGAAAGAGCGCCGTGCTGATGAGGCCGAGCGCGAGGTCGACGAGCGCTACCGCAGCGCGTGGATGGAGCAGCACGTCGGTAGTGATTTTGACGGTGTGGTGAGCGGCGTGACCAGCTTTGGTTTGTTCGTCGAACTGGCCGAGAGCAAGGTTAACGGCCTCGTGCACGTCACTCAGCTGCCGCACGATTACTACCACTTCGACGCGGGCCGAAAAACCTTGGCCGGCGAACGTCGCGGTCTGTCGTGGAGCTTGGGCGACGCGGTGCGCGTCAAAGTGCTGAAGGCCTCGGTTGAAGACCGCCGCATCGATTTCAAGCTCGTGCTGCCGGATGAGATCGACACGCCGCGAAAGGGCGGCACGCCGAAGGCTCCTGGTGCGGGACACCCCAACGCCAAGCCCGGTCGAAAGTCTGAGAAGTCGGCGGGCCCGGCTAAAAAATCGCCCGCCTCGCGCGGACGTCGTCGCTAAGAACACTTACGGAAAGAAGCATGAGCAAGTCGAGTTGGATTGTCGGGATCAACGCTGTGGCATCGGCGCTGGAGCACGACGTGTCCCACGTCCGCGAAATCCTGATGGAGAACAGCGGCAAGAATCCGCGCCTCTCCGAGATCGAGCGCGAAGCGGTGGATTGCGGCATCTCGGTGCGCAAGGTCAACACCCAAGCGCTCGAAGGCATCGCCGGCGGTACGCGTCATCAGGGCGTAGCGGCGCGTTATGAGGCCGCTGAGCTGCTGGACGAGAAAGACCTGAAAGGCCTGATCGAAGCCGCTGAAGGCAAGGCGCTGGTGCTGATCTTGGACGGCGTGCAAGACCCCCACAATTTGGGCGCCTGTCTGCGCAGCGCGGCCGCAGCTGCGGTCACCTGCGTGGTCATTCCGAAAGACAAGGCCGTGGGCGTGACCGCCACGGTACGCAAGACGGCAGCGGGTGCGGCGGATCGCATTGCGCTGGTGCAGGTGACCAACCTCGCCCGCGCCATGCGCGAGTTGAAGGAACTGGGCGTGTGGCTGTATGGCTTCACCGGCGACGCGAAGGCCACGTTCTATCAGCTTGATCTGAAGGGCAACGTCGGCCTCGTGCTGGGCGGGGAGGGCGACGGCATGCGTCGTTTGACCGGCGAAACCTGCGACCAGCTTGTGCGTATTCCGATGCCTGGCGACATGGAAAGTCTCAACGTGTCGGTGGCGACCGGCGTGGCGCTGTTTGAGGCCGTGCGCCAGCGGGGTAGCGCATGAGCCTGCAGTGGTTCGACTTTGTCGGCTTGGCCGGCATCAGTTTCGTCCTGCTGGCTTTTGCGCTCTTGCAGGCCGGAAAGTTGCAGGGTTCATCGATCGGTTATCAGGCGGCCAACCTGTTCGGCGCTGTGTTTATCTTGGTCTCGATCTTTGGTTCGCCGGCGCCAATCAGCGAGGTCATCACGCCAACGCTGATGCAGTTCGCGTGGATCGCCATCAGCCTTTATGGACTGGTTCGCGGACTTCGCGAGCGGGCCTCGCGCTTCCGACAGAAGCAAAAGTAGAGCTGGCCGCGACAGACGAAGACGCGAGGCATTCACTCGTTTCGGACGTGCTTCAGTCTTCTGCGGCGCCCGCCAAGTCGGCGTCGTTGAACTGCTTCCAGCGATTCATAACGGCGCAAAACAGTTGAGCGGTGCGCTCAGTGTCGTAGACGGCTGAATGCGCTTCACTGCTGTCCCAGGGAAGGCCTGCGGCTTGGCACGCCTTGGCCAGCACCGTCTGACCGTAGGCCATGCCGGCCAAAGTGACGGTGTCCATCGTGCTGAACGGGTGGAAGGGGTTGCGCTTGTGGCCGACGCGCGCGATCGCTGCGTTGAGAAAGCCCAAGTCGAAGTGCGCGTTATGCCCCACCAAAATAGCGCGCTGGCAGCCGTTGCGCTTCGCGGCAGCGCGCACCGGCGCAAAGATACGGTCGAGCGCCAAGCGCTCGGGCTGGGCGTCGCGAAAAGGATGGTCGAGCTGGATGCCGGTGATTTCGAGCGACTTTGGGTCGATCTCTAGGCCCGGCGCCGGATCCACGTGCACGCTGACGGTTTCACCGGGGTATAAGAAACCCTCGTCATCCATCTCGATCGGCACGGCGGCCATTTCTAAAAGCGCATGGCGGGCGGACTCGAAGCCGCCAGTTTCCACGTCCACGACGACCGGCAGATAGCCACGAAAACGCCGCGACATCGGCGGCGAACGATCGCCTGCCGCATAGCCTTGCGGCCCCTGTTCTTCGAAATCACCCATCGGCGGAGGATAGCAGTCGCCTGCCCACGCCACCCTTTTCGTCGAGCGACTTACTCGCTGGTTTTGTCGGCTTTCTCGCGGCTGCCGCTCATTTCTTCGCCGTGCACCAAGAACCAGGTGTTCTCGGCGATGTTCGTGGCGTGGTCACCGATGCGCTCGATGTTCTTCGCCATGAATAGCAGGTGGGTGCAGGGCGTGATCTGCCTCGGGTCTTCCGCCATGTAGGTCAGCAGTTCGCGGAACAGGCTGGTATAGGCGGCATCCAACTCGGCGTCGCGGTCGCGCATCGCGGCAGCGCGGTTGGCGTCGCGCTGGCGATACGCGTTCAGGGCTTCGGCCAAAAGGCTGCTGGCAATCTTCGCCAAGGCCGGAACGCCGCGCGCTGGGGCCACCGGGGGGCTTTGATTTAAGACCATCGAGCGCTTCGCCACGTTCGAGGCGTAGTCGCCGATGCGCTCGATGTCGGCCGCGATGCGCAACGCGGCATACACCTCGCGCAAGTCGCGGGCCATCGGCTGGCGCAGGGCCAGCACGCGCAGCACGTCGTTGGAAATGACGCGCTCCAAATCATCGATTGCGTCGTCATTGATGGCGACGCGCTCGGCGGCCTTGCTGTCGCGCCGCTGCAGGACGTCGACCGCGGCTTCGATTTGGCTCAAAGCCATCTCACCCATGCGGGTGATTTCGCCGTTGATGCGCTCGAGTTCGTTGTCGAAACTCTTGACGATGTGTTCGCCGTTGCCCATGGCGTTCTCCTCGATCAGCCAAACCGGCCGGTGATGTAGTCCTCGGTTTGCTGCTTCGAGGGTTTGGTAAAGATTTGCTGCGTCACGCCGTGTTCGACCATCTCTCCAAGGTACATGAAGGCGGTGTAGTCCGAGCAGCGCGCGGCCTGCTGCATGTTGTGGGTCACGATCAGAATCGTGAACTGCTGCTTGAGTTCGGCGATCAACTGCTCGATCTTTCCGGTGGCAATGGGGTCGAGTGCCGAGGTCGGTTCGTCAAACAGAATGACTTCCGGCTTCAGCGCGACCGCACGCGCAATGCACAGGCGCTGCTGCTGGCCGCCAGAGAGGCCCAGCGCACTCTGCTTGAGCTTGTCTTTCACTTCGTCCCACAGCGCGCCTTGGCGAAGCGCTTGCTCGACGCGATCGTCCATCGCCGCTTTTTTCAGCTTCTCGTAGTGGCTGATCCCGTAAGACACGTTGTCGTAGATCGACATCGGGAAGGGCACGGGCTTTTGAAACACCATGCCGATCTTGCTGCGCAGGCGGTTGATCGGGTACTTCGGGTCGAGCAAATTCTGCCCGTCCAGAATGATTTCGCCTTCGGCGCGCTGCCCGGGATAAATCGAGTAAATCTTATTGTAAATCCGCAGCAGAGTGGACTTACCGCAGCCAGACGAGCCGATGAGC
>JBBQIA010000197.1:0-4369 GCA_038324485.1 Lysobacterales bacterium | reverse complement strand
ACCCGCGCTGGTGACCGCGACAACCCAGTCGCTCGCGGTGTCGTTCACCGGCACCGGCGGCAGCACCGCCGCGCCCGTGTCGGGATTGAACAGCGCCTTGCCGGCCTTGTTGCGACCCACGAAGTTTTCGAATCGCGTGGTGAAGCCGTAGCCGAAAGACGAGGCCAAGAGGAAGCGTTGATCGTTCTCGCCGGCCAGCGTGGTGACGAACTGGGCGCCCACTGGCAGCGTGAAGCGCCCGGTCAGCGGTTCGCCATTGCCGCGCGCCGAGGGCAGGGTGTGCGCCGCCGTCGAGTAGGCGCGGCCGGTGGAATCGAGGAAGGCGGCTTGCTGATTGCTGCGGCCGCGTGCGAAGCCAAGCAGGGCGTCGCCGTCGCGATAGCTCATGGCCGTGGGATCGACCTCGTGGCCCTTGGCTGCACGAATCCAACCTTTCTGCGACAGCACAATCGTGACCGGTTCGCTGGGCACCAGCTCGGCCTCGTCCATGGCCTGCGCCACGCTGCCCACCACTAGCGGGCTGCGACGGGCGTCGCCGAACTTCTTCGCATCAGCCAGCAGTTCATCTTTCAGCAGCTTCTTGAGCTTGGCGGCGCTTTCAAGAATGGCGGCCAGCTTGTCGCGCTCTTTGGCGAGCTCATCCTGCTCGCCGCGAATTTTCATTTCCTCAAGCCGGGCCAGCTGCTTGAGCTTGGTGTCGAGGACGTACTCGGCCTGATCTTCGCTCAAGCCAAAGCGTTCCATCAGAACGGGCTTGGGCTCGTCCTCGCTGCGGATGATGCGGATGACTTCGTCAAGGTTGAGGAAGGCGATCAGCAAGCCGTCCAACAGGTGCAGGCGACGCTCGACCTTGTCCAAGCGATGCTTCAGGCGGCGCTTCATCGTGCTGGTGCGGAACTGCAGCCACTCACTGATGATCGACTTCAGGCCACGCACGTGCGGCCGGCCGTCGAGCCCGATGATGTTCAAGTTGACGCGGAAGCTCTTCTCGAGGTCCGTCGTCGCCATCAGATGGCCCATCAGCGCGTCGATGTCGACGCGATTACTGCGCGGCACCAGTACCAGGCGCACCGGGTTTTGATGGTCGCTTTCGTCGCGCAGGTCTTCCAGCCACGGCAGCTTCTTGGCGCGAAGCTGCTGAGCGATTTGCTCCATGATTTTCGACGGCGACACCTGATACGGCAGAGCCGTGATCACGATGTTCTGGCCTTCCTTGATGTACGTGGCGCGGGCGCGAACGCTGCCGTGGCCGGTTTCATACATGTTGAGCAGGTCGGCCGCCGGCGTGATGATTTCGGCGGTGGTCGGGTAGTCCGGACCGCGGATGTGCTCGCACAGATCACGCGTCGTGGCGTCGGGATCGTCCAGCAGGCGCACGCAGGCGCTGACGACTTCGTTCAAGTTGTGCGGCGGCACGTCGGTCGCCATGCCCACGGCAATGCCGGTGGTGCCGTTGAGCAGCAGATGCGGCAGGCGCGCCGGCATCCACGTGGGCTCTTCGAGCGTGCCGTCGAAGTTGGGCGTCCACTCCACCGTGCCTTGGGCCAGCTCTCCGAGCAGCACTTCGGCAATCGGCGTTAATTTCGATTCGGTGTAGCGCATCGCCGCGAAGCTTTTCGGATCATCCGGCGAGCCGAAGTTGCCCTGACCTTCGATCAGCGGATAGCGATACGAGAAGGGCTGCGCCATTAGCACCAGCGCTTCGTAGCAGGCCGAGTCGCCATGCGGGTGGTACTTACCGATGACGTCACCGACGGTGCGCGCCGACTTCTTTGGCTTTGCGCCTGCGGCCAAGCCCAGCTCGCTCATGGCAAAGATGATGCGTCGCTGCACCGGCTTGAGGCCGTCGCCAAGGAAGGGCAGGGCTCGGTCGAGCACCACGTACATCGAGTAGTCGAGGTAAGCGCGCTCGGCGTACTCGTGCAGCGGGATCTGTTCGAAGCCGTGGAAGGCGGGGCGGGCAGGATCAGTCATCGGGACGCAAGAAGCCGGTGAAACGGGAAGCGGAGTTTAGCGGGTTGGGCGTCGCGGGCCTTGCGACATCCAGTACTTGACCCGCTCAGCGCAAAAACCACCAGACTAAAGCGACCAGTGCAGCGGCCTTGAGGGCCGCAGCGCCTATGCCGATGGCCATGGCCAAACGGTCCGTGTTCCCTTGGCGCTTCATCGCTGTCAACTCAGTCCGTAGCTCTTCGCCAGCCACTGCATAAAGGCCGGCAGCGGCATCGCGCCACTGGTTCGCGTCACCTCGTGCCCGCCCTCGCGGCTGCCCTGCCACGCAATCAGGGTCGGCAGGCTTTGGATCTTGAACTGCGAGGCCAGCTGCGGCTCGGCTTCGGTGTCGAGCTTCACGAAGCGAAACTGCGGCTCTAGCCGCTGGCATGCCGTCGCGAACACCGGCGCGAAGCTGCGGCAGGGCCCACACCATGCCGCCCACGCATCGATGATGACCGGCTGTTCGGACTTCAGCAGCAGGGCTTCGGCATTGGCTGCGGTCAGCGTCAGCGGCATCCCAGTAAACAGCGCTTTGCCGCAGCGGCCGCACTTCGGGTCTTCGCCCATCCGCGCGTCGGGAACGCGATTGATTGACAGGCAATGCGGGCAGGCGAGTTGCGTGGTGTCGTTGTCCATGTCGCGAGCGTAGCGCCGACCGTGGCATTCTGCGCGCCCTCATCTTCAAAGTGCCGGCGATGGAACTGTATTTAGGGAACACCTACCTGTGGTCGAAGGTGCTGCACACGCTGTTTGTCATCTCGTGGATGGCCACCGTGTTCTATCTGCCGCGCATTCTCGTCAACATCGCCGAAGCGCAAAGCGAGCCCGCCGTCGTGGCGCGACTGGTGCTGATGGGCAAGCGCCTGTATCGCTTTGGCCACGTGATGCTGGGCTTTGTGTTTCTGTTCGGATTCTTGCTGTGGTTCGGCCGCCTGATTGACCCCGCGCTTTGGCCAAACGTCACCGCTGGTCGCGGATGGATGCACCTGAAATTCCTGTTGGTGCTGGGCGTGCTGGCGCACTTCATCATTGCCGGCCGCATGGTCAAGAACATCGAAAAGGGCGCTGCTCCGAAGTCGGCCACGTGGCTGCGCTGGTTCAACGAAGTGCCGGTGGTGCTCTTGCTGGTGATTCTGGTGCTGGTGCTGATCAAGCCGATTTAAGGCCGTGCGCCCGCTTTAGCACCCACCATGCGAACAGCCCGCCAGTCACGTACATCAGCAGGGAATACAGGGCCGGGGCCACCGCGGCCGCCGGCATCTGCAGCACGTGCAAGGCCACGAAGATGGCCAGCGTGCCGTTGTGAATGCCGATCTCGAACGCGATGGCCGTGGCTTGCGGCACGCCCAAGCGCGCCGCGCGGCTGGCGAACCAGCCGGCAAGCAGGCTGGCCAGATTGAACAGCAGCACGGCGATGCCGACGACCGCGGCGTAGCGCGTGAGCGTCTCCCACTCCAAGAACACGGCCGCGCCGATCAGAGCGACCAAGATCAAGGTCGACATCAGGCGCACGGGCTTGTCCAAGCGGTTGGCGAGAGCGGGCTTCCATGCACGCAAGCCCATGCCGATGGCCACGGGCAGAATCACCAGCACGCCGACCTCGACAATCTTTCGCGTCGGTGGCGGGACACTTTGCTCGCTGTCCATCAGCAGAGCGAAGGCCAGCGCAGTCCAAAGCGGCAGGCTTACCAATGCCAGCACGCTATTGATGGCCGTTAGCGAGATATTGAGCGCCACGTCGCCGCGCGCCAGATGCGAGAACAAATTCGCCGTGACGCCGCCCGGCGAGGCCGCCAGCAAAATCAGCCCAAGGCCCAACTCGGCGGGAAGCCCGAAGCCGATCACCAGCGCGAAGGCCAGCGGCGGCAGCAGCACCGTCTGCACCGTCAGCGCCACCAGCACTGCACGCGGCGCGGTGGCCACGCGCTTGAAGTCGGCGATGGCCAAATGCAGGCCAAGGCCAATCATCACGATGCCGAGCGCGATCGGTAGGAACAGGCTGAAAATCGGGTTATCGGTCACGGCGTCCTCAGGGGATCAAAACGATCTTGCCGACACTCTGCCCGGATTCGATATGCCGCTGCGCATTCGCGGCGTCAAGCAATGCAAATCGGCGCACCGGCGGCGGCTGCAGGCGGCCATCGGCGAAACGCTCCAGTAGCCACAACATGCCGCGTCGCAGCAAAGGCGCCTCGGCAGACAGAAAGCTCAAGTTCGCAGCCAGCACGCTCCGATTGCTGGTGGTCATCTGCAGGGGATTGAAGCGCGGCGTGCGCGCCCAGTCCCAGGCCAGCCGCAGCCAGTTCAGGCGCCCATTTTTAGGCAGCATCGAGGCGAAGCCGTAAATCATCAGGCAGCCCATCGGGGCCAGCAG
>JBBQIA010000196.1:0-4398 GCA_038324485.1 Lysobacterales bacterium | reverse complement strand
GACGCTATCCGCGTGCAGTGGGTACGTCTAGTGGAATCACCAGCCGCAGCCGCGTTCCAGCGCCTTGGGCGCTGTCGAGCGACAGTTGACCACCCAAGGCCTCGACGCGCTCGCGCATGCCAGACAGACCGTTGCCGGGTGCACCCGCGCCACCGCAGCCGTCGTCCTGAATTTCCAGATGCAGGCTGCGCCCGTGCCGCGCCAGCGAGACCAGCACCTGATTGGCCTTGGCGTGCCGCAGCACATTGGTGAGGGCTTCGCGCAAGGCCATGGCCAGCGCGTTTTCTTGCGCTGCGTCCAGCGGCGGCAGCGGGTCCACTTGGGCCTCGAAGCTCAAGCCCGCGCCCACTGCAGCGAGTCGCGCGTTCACCAACTCGGCGGCAATCTGCACCGAACGCATGCCGGTCACCGCTTCGCGCACTTGCTTCAATGCGTCCCGCGCCACCTGCTCCACCTCGGCGATGTGCGAGGCCGCCGCCGACCCGTCGCGCTCGGCCAGCTTTCGCGCGAGCTCGCTCTTCAAAGCGATGACGCTGAGCGTGTGTCCCAGCAGATCGTGCAGGTCGCGGCCAATGCGTTCGCGTTCGGCCACTCGCGCTAAGCGATCGACCTCGCCTTGCGTCAGGCGCAGACGCTCGCTGCGTTGCATCTCGCGGCGGCCAAAAATCGCGCCGGTCAGCACGGCGCCGCCAATCACGGCCGGCCCAAGCAAAAACGGCAAAGGCATCGCGATCATCCACAGCCAGCCCGCATACGCGGCCAAGATCAGCAGGGCCAGCAGCACCGCCCGGCGCCAAGGCTGCGAGAACCCCAAGGTGGCGAACGCGTAAATTACGAAGGTGTTGCCACCCGGATTCCATGGCGTCAGCGCAAAGCCCACGGCGGCCATCGTCAGCGCAGCGAAAAGCGCAGGCCGATGCTCGAGTTCGTAACTCTTCCAATAGACGGGAAGAAAGACCGCGGCCGCGAGCAGGGTGAGGGCCACGGCCAGAGGCAGCGACTGCTTCACCCAAACGAGTGGCAGGAACGCAAAGATCAGATACACCAAGTTCAAACGTCGCCAGACTTGCTGCGACGCGGCGCCCGTTTCTGCTTCCGTGGGCTCGCGCACCGCTGTTCTGTCGGCGGCGGCGGCCGCGCGTCCGACGGCGATTGGGGGTGAGGTTCGCATGGCGGCAGTCTATCGCCCGTCGATGCGCCGCTGAGCACGCAGCGCTAGAGCCAAAAACAGCAGGCCGAAGCCCACAAGAGCGGCCAGCGAGAGCGGCACGTTCGCTTGGCGCAAGCCCACCACGGTCAGCGCCAGTTCGCCCAAATGGAAGGCCGGCAGGGCCAGCGCCGCGGTCTGCATCCAGTCGGGAAACATCTGGATGGGAAACCACAGGCCCGAGAGCACCGACATGGGCAGATAGATCAGATTGACGATGGCCACCGAGGCTTTCGCCTTCGCCATCGACCCGATCCAGAGGCCTAAGGCGCAAAACGGCAGCGCGCCCAGCACCAACACCGCCCACAGCAGCGGCCAGCGCCAGAAGTCCATGCTCACCCCGCCTGCCGTTGCGGCCAGCGCACTCAGGGCCAAGACCACGGCCAGCGCAAACACCATGCTGCTGAGCACCTTGCCAAGGAAGTACGCGCTCATCGGCATCGGTGCAACGCGCTTCAAGCGCAGCCAGCCCATCTCCTGCTCCATCGCCATGCCCACGCCGAAGCCAAACAGGGCCGGGCCGATCACCGCGAACGCGCCGTAGGTCGCCAGCAGGTAGTGCGCCGGCGCGGCGTTGCCGGTTTTTGAGGGCAGTAGCAGGCCAAACAAGGCGTAAAACACCAAGGGAAACAAAAGGGTGGGCACCGAGAACGCCGGGAGGCGCCACACCTGCAGCAGCGCATGGCCGGCTTCGATGGCGTAGAGGCGCAGCAAAGGCGGCTGCAGGGCGTGCGTGTTCATGCAGCTTCTCCCGTGCGGGTTAGGTCAATAACGCTGTCTTCCAAACTGGCGGCCTGCACTTCAAGCCCATCTAACGCGGCGTCTTGGACCATCAATTCGCGAACGACGGCGGACGCGTCGATGCACACCAGATGCAGGGTCGGTCCGTCGCGCCGCGCCTCGCGCACGCCGGGCCACTGGCGCACCGCTTCAACATCCAGCGCGGAGCGGCAGCGCACCCGCGTGCCGCCGGCCTTGGCTTTCAGCTGCATGGGCGTGCCTTCCGCCACCACTCGCCCGCCCTGCAAGACCACCACGCGGTCGGCCAAGGCATCGGCCTCCTCCAAGTAGTGCGTGGTGAGCACCAAGGCGGCGCCTTCCAAGCGCAGTGCGCGCAGCACGGACCAGAAATTACGTCGCGCTTCGGCATCTAAGCCGGTGGTGGGCTCGTCGACCAGCACCACACTGGGCCGACCGCAGACGGCCAGCGCAAACTGCACGCGCCGCTGCTGGCCGCCGGACAGCGCTCCGTAAGAGCGCGTAGCTAAACCATCCAACCCCGCCAATTCCAAAGTTTCGGAAAGCGTCCGCGGATTCGGGTAGTAGGCGCTGAATTGGGTGATCAACTCGCCGACGCGCAGGGTGTCGGGCAGCCGGGCTTCCTGCAGCATGGCGCCCAAGAGACGCCGCGAGGCCAGATCGCGCGGGTTACCGCCGCACAAGCTCACGGTGCCGCTCTGCGGCTGCAAAAGCCCCGTTAGCAGGCCGAGCGCCGTGGTTTTACCGGCGCCGTTGTGGCCCAGCAGCGCCAGGACTTCGCCGGCATGGATCGCTAAATCCACGCCATTCAGTGCCGTCACCGTGCCGTAGCGGTGCGTCACGTTCGTCAGTTGGGCCACCGGCCCGGGGGATTGCGTCGTCATCGTCCTCACCGTCATCACCTCAGTAACGGCAGGGTCTGCGCTGTGGCCCGTGCGACGAAGTCGCGCACGTCAGCTGAATGGAATGACATCCGTCATGTAACGCAGGAGGCCTCTGCGCCGAATAGATGACTACGACCCACACCAACAGGTTCGCCATGATCGCCCTGCCCTACGTTCGAATCGCATTTACTAGCTTGATCGCTGCGGCATTAGCCGCCTGCAGCGCCGGCGGCGCCACCGCGCCCGCGCCCGTTTCGGCCACGCCGATAACGCCCGTGGATCGTGCTCACGTCGACGCCATCGTTCTTGGCATGGGCTGCTTCTGGGGTGCCGAGCGCCGCATGGCGGCCCTGCCCGGCGTCATCAATGTTGAGAGCGGCTACGCCAATGGCGAGGTCGACGGTACCTATCAGACCGTGCTCAATACGGAGCGCGCGCGAAAGATGGGCCTAACCGAAAAGCGCAATCACGCCGAAGTGGTGAAGGTGCTGTTTGACACGCGGAAGACCGATTTGGCCGCCGTGCTGGCGGGCTTCTGGGAAAACCACAATCCAACCCAGGGCGACCGTCAGGGCAACGACGTCGGCAGCAACTATCGCAGCGCGATTTACACCCACGGTGACGAGCAATTCCGCACTGCCACCGCCACGCAAGCGGCCTATCAAACGGCCATGGACGCGGCGAACTATGGCCCGATCACGACTGAAATTGCGCCACTCATCCGTTACATCTCAGCCGAGGACTACCACCAGGACTACTTGGTGAAAAATCCAGACGGCTACTGCGGACTGGGCGGCACTGGGGTGAAGTTTCCGACGGAAGCCTTGGCGGCATTAAGCCCTGCAAGCGCGGCAGCCAATGCCAGCCCGTCGGCTGCGGCTTTGGTCGACACCGCAGGCACCGAGTCGCCAACAGCGGCCGCAACTGCTTCCAAGGAAGCGCCAACGCGACTGGTGGGCGCGACGCTCAGTGCCGCTCGCCAGCTGGTGGTGTTTGAGGCCGAAGACTGCGCCTTCTGCGCCAAGTTTCGCGCTGAGATCAGCGACAACTGGCAGTCACCGGTGCCGATCGCGCTCACTCGCGCCCCCCGCGAACCCGAGGGCTGGGCGCTTGAAAAAGAGCTGTTCGCCACGCCCACCATCGTCCTGTTTGAAAACGGCAAAGAAGTCTCGCGCTACACCGGCTACAACGGCGACAAAGAGCGCTTTTGGAAGTGGTTGGGTCAGCGCCTACTGGACGAAGGCCAGCAGAAAATCGCTTTCGACAGCGGCACCGAGCGCGCCTTCACCGGTTCGCATTTGGACGAATCGCGCCCCGGCACCTTCGTTGACCCGATCACTGGCGTGGCCCTGTTCCGCAATGACACCAAGTTCGACAGCGGCACCGGCTGGCCCAGCTTCTTCCAGCCGCTGCCTGGCGCCCTGACCTACCACGGCGACCTCAGCCTATTCGGCGTGCGTACCGAGGTCCGCAGCGCCAGTTCGGGCATTCATTTGGGCCACGTGTTTGAAGACGGTCCAGCGCCGACCGGCAAGCGTTACTGCATCA
>JBBQIA010000195.1:0-4402 GCA_038324485.1 Lysobacterales bacterium | reverse complement strand
GTTCCTCGCCCAGCAGTTCGCCGGCGCCGCGAATTTCTAGATCGTGCGTGGCCAGCATGAAGCCCGCGCCCAATTCTTCGATGGCGGCCAGGGCCTCCAAACGCTTCTCGGCATCGCCAGTGAGCTTTGGCGGGACGACGAGGTAGCAATAGGCCCGATGGTGCGAGCGGCCAACGCGGCCGCGCAGCTGGTGCAGCTGCGCCAAGCCGAATTTATCCGCCCGGTTGACGATAATCGTGTTGGCGCTCGGAATGTCGATGCCGGATTCAATGATGGTCGTGCACACCAGCACGTTGAAGCGCTGGCGGTGGAAGTCGAGCATGACATTTTCCAGCTCGCGCTCGGGCATCTGGCCGTGCGCCACGCGGATGCGTGCATCGGGCACCAGCGCCGCGAGGTCGCGGGCCATCTTCTCGATGGTGTCGACTTCGTTATGCAGGAAGTAGATCTGACCGCCGCGCGCCAGCTCGCGCTGAAACGCTTCAATGATCGTCTCGTTTTCCCACGGTGCCAAAAAGGTTTTCACCGCAAGGCGATGCGCCGGCGGCGTGGCAATGATCGACAGGTCACGCAGGCCGCTCATCGCCATGTTCAAAGTGCGCGGGATCGGCGTGGCGGTGAGCGTGAGCAAATGCACCTCAGCGCGCATGGCCTTCAAGCGCTCTTTCTGGCGCACGCCAAAGCGCTGCTCTTCGTCGACGATGACCAAGCCCACGTCCTTAAAGCGCACGTCGGTCTGCAGCAGACGATGGGTGCCGACGATGACGTCGACTTTGCCCTCGGCCACCTCTTCCAAAACCGCCTTAATCTCTTTCGTCGACTTGAAGCGCGACAGCACTTCGACGCGAATCGGCCAGTCGGCGAAGCGGTCGCGGAAATTGCGATAGTGCTGCTCGGCGAGCAGGGTGGTCGGCACCAGCACGGCCACCTGTTTGCCCGCCGACGCTGCGGCGAAGGCGGCGCGAAGCGCCACTTCGGTCTTGCCGAAGCCGACGTCGCCGCAGACCACGCGGTCCATCGGCGAGGGCTTGGCCAAGTCGCCGATCACCGCTTCGATGGCGCTGAGCTGATCAGGCGTTTCCTCGAAGGGGAAGGTGGCGGCGAAGGGCTCGTACATGGCCCGGTCGATCGGCAGCGCCAAGCCCGCACGAGCCTGACGACGCGCCTGGATTTCTAGCAATTCGGCGGCCACGTCGCGCACCTTTTCTGCGGCGCGCCTGCGGGCTTTTTCCCAAGCTTCGCCGCCGAGGCTGTGCAGCGGCGCGTGGTCGGGCGACGTGCCGGAATAGCGCGAGACGCGCTCCAGCTGACTCACCGGCACGTAGAGCTTGTCGCCCTTGGCGTACTCGATCACCAAGTATTCGCCGGCAACGCCACCGGCTTCCAGCACTTCCAAGCCGCGGTAGCGACCGACGCCGTGTTCTTCGTGGACGATCGGCGAGTCGATGGCGATCTCGGCGAGATCGCGAATGATGGTCTCGGGGTCGCGCACACCACGCCGCGAGCGACGGCGGGACTGTTCGGCTTTCTCCGGAAAAAGCTGGCGCTCGGTGAGCACGGTGATGGCCGGCTCGGTGATCGCAAAGCCGGCGTCCAGCGGCGCTACGCCGATGGCGTAGGGCAGCCCGCGTTCGACGAAGTCAGACCAGTCGGCCACGGTCGGCGGCTTCAAATCGGCGGCATTGAGTACGTCGATCAGGGCTTCGCGGCGGCCGGGTGAATCAGCGGCAATGAACACGCGACCCGGATAGGCCGATAAAAACGCGCGCAGGGCCGCACAGGGCGCCTCGTTCTTGCTGGTTATCGGAAGCGCGGGCGCCGGCTGCACGTCCAGCGCAAGGCCGTCGGCCCAACGCGGGTGCTCGGGCGGCACTTGCTCGATGCGAACGTGGCGATTCAACGCGCTGCGCAATTCTTCGGGGCGCAGCCACAGTTCGGCGGGCGGCAGCACCGGGCGTTCGATGTCGTGGCGGCGCTGCTCCCAGCGCTGTTCGCACTGCGCCAGCTGGTGCTCGACCGCGCTGTCCCAGCCGGCATCCAGCATCACGAGGGTCTGCGCGGGCACGTGGTCGAACAGGCTGCCGGTTCGCTCGAAAAACAGCGGCAGGTAGTACTCAATGCCGGCCGGAGCAACGCCTTCCTTGAGGTCTTGCACCAGCGGACAACGACGCGGGTTGACGTCGAAACGCTCGATCAAGGCCTCGCGGGCGCGGCGGCAGTTGGCCTCGTCCAAGGGAAATTCGCGGGCCGGCAGCAGTTCGATGGCGTCGACCGGCTGCAGCGAGCGCTGCGTTTCCGGGTCGAAGCTGCGCAGCGATTCGATGATGTCGTCGAACAGCTCGATGCGGTAGGGCTCGGACGATCCAGTCGGAAACAGATCGAGCAGCGCGCCGCGCACGCTGAAGTCGCCGGGGTCGTTGACCTGCGGCACGTGGCGATAGCCCGCCGCCTGAAGTCGGCGCTTTTCAGCGTCGAAGTCCAGCTTTTGTCCGCGCTTGAGGTCCAGCACATTGCCGGCAATCCACTCGGGCGGTGCGACGCGCTGCAGCAGGGTGGACACCGGCACGACCAAGACGCCGCGCGACAGGGTGGGAAGCCGATATAGCGCCGCAACACGCTCGGAAATGATGTCCGGGTGCGGCGAGAACAAATCGTAGGGCAGGGTTTCCCAGTCGGGGAAATGCAGCACCGGCAGGCCGCGCGCCAGCGTGCGGAGGTCGCCTTCAAGGCGAAGCGCGTCTTGTGGAGTGCGCGTCACCGCCAGCACCAGTCCATCGTGCGCGCGTGCGCGCTCGGCGATGGCCAGAGCGGCGGCGGTGGGGTTGATGGGCTGGCGCCAGTCGGCGCGCTGCTGGCCTCGCTTCGGGAGCGGGGCGGCGGGAAAGTGGGCTGTACTCATGAGGGCCGGCATTCTACCGGTCAGAGTGTTTTTTCGATCCTCACTAAGCCCGGCTCGTCGGCAGAGCGGCGACGGAAGCCCAACTGTCCGGCCAAGTGGAGCATCTGTGCGTTCGTTTGAAGCACGTCGCCGTAGACCGTGTCGAGGCGTTTGAGCTTGGCCCAGCGCAGCATCTGTTTCATCAACAGGGTGCCCAGCCCCTGCTGCGCCAGCACGCGGCTAACCAAGATGGCGAAGTCGGCGCGACGCGTGCCTTGATCGATGGCGGCACGAACCACGGCACCGACCAAGGCCTGCCCCGGCGGTTCGCGCTCGGCCACCACCTGCGCGAATTGTGTTCGCGGGTCGATGTGGGTCAAGCGCCGCGCCATGGCGTCACTGAGTTCGGTTAAGGGATGGAGGAAGCGCATTCGCACTTCTTCGGGGGTCAGCAAAGAAAAGCCGAGCTTCAAGGGCTCAGCGTCTTCCGGAAGGATGGGGCGCAGCCACAGGGTGCGGCCGTCTTCGAGCCGCAGTTCCTCTTGCCAAGGTTTGCCCAGAGGGCGGCGATGGATCACCGGGGGGCTCCGCGTGAATTCAGGCGACAACATGCGGTCAGGGAGGTCACGGTCTTGAGAAGCCCGGGAGACTTTGACGATAAAAGACTTGAAATCGTATTAACGCGCTATTACATTACGCGGCATGAAACGTCGTCCTGCCCTCGATCGCCCCCCGGTTGCCGCTTCGGCGGCGGGCTTGCGGCTGGACGGGCTGACTCGGGCCTTGTCCTCTTGCCGCGACGAGGACGAGCTGCGCTGTTTTTTGCTCGACCTGTGCACGCCCGCCGAGTTGGAAGCCCTGTCCGACCGCTGGGCCGTCGTGCCTGAGCTGGCCGAAGGCCGAGCCTACCGCGACATTCACGATCGCACCGGGGTGAGCGTCACCACCATCGGACGCGTCGCCCGCTGCCTCGCCTTGGGCAGCGGTGGCTATCGCATGGCGGCCGAACGTTTAGGTCATCTGACATCGGGTTCTGCATTGACCCTGCACGGCGTCGACGACGCCCACTGATTTTTCCTTCTTTTCGCTTTTTACGGAGCCCGCACCATGCGGACACACGATCGCCTGCGCATCGCCATTCAAAAATCCGGACGTTTGTCCGATCCCGCGCGTGACCTGCTAACGCGTGCTGGGCTGAGCTTTCGCGAAAGCCGCGACCGCTTGTTTTGCTATGGCGAATCTTTGCCCATCGACCTTTTGCTGGTGCGCGATGACGACATTCCGGGCCTGATTGCCGAGGGCGTTTGCGACCTCGGCATCGTCGGCTTAAACGTGCTGGCTGAGCAGGGCAGCGACTTCGTGATGCGCGGCGAAGCCGACCCCTTCAGCGTGGTGCGTCGGCTCGGCTTTGGACGCTGTCGCTTGTCGGTGGCTGTGCCGCAGGAGTGGGACTGGCCGGGTCCACAGCGCCTGGCGGGCCTTCGCTGCGCCACCAGCTATCCGGCCCTGCTGGCTCAATGGTTG
>JBBQIA010000194.1:0-4405 GCA_038324485.1 Lysobacterales bacterium | reverse complement strand
GCGGCCGATCCCGTGCTGGATGACGAACTGGAAGCCGCGCGCTGGTTCAGCCGCGACGAGGTGCGTGCGGGGCTGGAGGCCAGCGATGCGCCGGCTTCCGCCGACGCGCCGGTCTTGGCCTTCGCGCCGCGCTTGTCGATTGCTCGCGCCCTGATCGAGGCGTGGTTGGACGGCCAAACGGGCGGCGAAGCCTCGCTGCCGCGCTAGACTGCAGGCCCATTCTCGGGCTCGCCGCCGACCGCCGGATGTCCAGCACCCTCGTTGCCGTTATCGCCACCCTGCTGCTCGGGCATTTCGCTCGTCCGCTAGCCGTGCTGCGCCACCACGACGCCTTCGTGGGCTGGCTGGGCTGGCTGAGCCGCGACGGCAGCAGCCTGCGCGGTGCGGCCCTGCTGATCGGGCTGACGTTGCCCCTGCTTCTCGTGGCGACGCTGCAATGGCTGCTGGGCGACTGGGCGTATGGCCTGCCGGGTTTGGCCTTCGGTGTGCTGGCGCTGTTTTACGCTTGGGGCCCGCGCGATCTCGAACACGACGTGGATGCCGTCATCGATGCCGACGTTATGGGCCGCGAAGCCGCGGCCAAGCCGCTGTTTCCGCAGCGCGACGATGTGTCGGTTGAGGGCGGCGCCTTGGTCGAAGCGGTGTTTCGCTGCGCCTTGTGGCGCTGGTTCGGCCCGCTGTTTTGGTTTTTTGTTCTAGGCCCGCTGGGTGCCGTCGGCTACCGGCTGGTGGCTCTTGCCGCACAGGGCGCGGCGCGAAGCCGCCTGCCCGAGGGGCAGCGGGACACGGCATCGACCCTGCACGACCTCCTCGATTGGCCGGTGGCGCAGTTGATGACGCTGACCCTCGCGCTGGCCGCCGATTTCGATGCCGTGATTGGCGCATGGCGCGCGTGGCACGCGGAAGGCCTGCGCTTGGGCCTCGGTCATCTGGAGGCAGCAGCGCGAGCCAGTGTGGCGGTGGAATTGGCCGAAGACGATGTGGACGCCAGCGACGGCCCGGCTCAGGCGCCGGCCCTGCTTGAGCTGCGCGATGCCATGAGCTTGTGCTGGCGCATCCTGCTGATCTGGGTGGGCGTCTTGGCGCTGTTTGTCGTCGCGGGATTCGTCGGCTAAGCGACGACGCGCGCCGCCCCATTCGAGGCGACCGGCTTTAAGCCGCATCGCCGCGCAGCGCCCTTACCTGAACTTCCAGCGCTGCGGCCGAGGCCATATCGCCGGCAATCGCGGGTCCGGCTTCAATGCCAATCGCCGCACGGAATCGCCGCGGCAGACGCATCCGCCCCAAGCGCGAATCGCGCCGGCTAAACAGGCTGCCCCAGAGGTTTTTCAGGGCCATCGGCACCACCGGCACCGTGCGCCGCGCCAGGATTTTTTCGACGCCCGGACGGAAGGTGGCGATCTCGCCGTCGCGGGTCAGTCCGCCTTCGGGGAACAGGCCGACCACTTCGCCCGCAGCAAGCGCTTCGTCGATGCGGTCGAACGCGCGCTGCATCAGTTCGGGGTCTTCTTTGCTGCCCGCAATCGGAATCGCACCGGCCGCCCGGAACACCCAATTCATGATCGGCAGCTGGTAAATCTTGTAGTACATGACGAACTTCACCGGCCGCGGGATCGACCCGGCCAGCAGCAAGGCATCGAGATAGCCCACGTGGTTGCACACCACCAGCGCCGGGCCCTCGTCGGGCAGATGCTCTTCCACGCCGCGCACGTCGATGCGGTACATGGCCAGCGTGGCCAGCCAAACCAAAAAGCGCATCAGGAATTCGGGCACGAGGCTGAAGATGTAGATCGCCACAATCGCGTTGAGAATCGCCGTCGCGAGGAACAGCTGCGGAATGCCCATCCCAATGACGTTGAGCCCGAAGATCGCCAAGCCCGCGGCGATCACGATGAACAAGGCGTTGAGAATGTTGTTGGCAGCGATCACCCGCGACAGCTTCTCGCGCGGCGCGCGCTGCTGGATGAGTGCAAACAGCGGCACGATGTAAAAGCCGCCGAAGAGGCCGATCAGGGTGAGATCGACGGCCACTCGCAGGCTGCCCTCGGCCTGCAGGAAGGCCCACCAATCTAGCGGTGCGGCCAGACCCGCAGCCACCTGCACGGCGTGCGCGCTTGCGGCGGGCTGGGCGAAATACAGATCGATGCCAAACACGGTCATGCCGATCGCACCGAGCGGCACCAGGCCAATTTCCACCGTGCGGCGCGACAGCGTTTCGCACAGCAGGGACCCGATGCCGATGCCCAGCGAAAACAGGGTCAGCAGCAGCGGAATGACGGTGGCATCGCCGCCGAGCACGTCGAGCGCGTACTTCGGCAGTTGCGCCAAAAACAGCGCGCCGAAAAAGTAGAACCAGCTGACGCCCAAGACCGCGTTCAGCACCGCACGCCGGCCGCGCAGAATGCCCAGCGTGGCGAGGGTGGCGCGGAAGGGATTGCGGTCGACGACGAGGTCGGGCGCACTGGCCGGTGCCTCGGGTACATAGCGCGAGGCCGCATACCCGGCGACCGCCACCAGCACGACCGCCACAGCCGCCAAAAACGGGCCGTTTTCAAACTCGCTGACCAGCACGCCACCGAAAATCGTGCCGATCAGAATGGCCAAGAAGGTGCCTGTCTCGACCAGTCCGTTGCCGCCCGTCAGCTCTTCGGGTTTCAGAGCCTGCGGAAGGATGGCGTATTTGATTGGACCGAACAGCGTGCTTTGAGCCCCCAAAAGAAAAAGCACGCCCAGCAAGAAGGGCAGGGAGTTCAGCCAGAAACCGACGGCAGCGAGCAAGGCGATGACGATTTCCAACATCTTGATGCGGCGGATGGAGCGCGCCTTCTCAAATTTTTCCGCCCATTGCCCAGCGGTGGCCGAAAATAAAAAGAAGGGCAGGATGAAGACCGCGCTGGCCAAGTTGGCCCATAGGCTGCGCTCGTCGGCGCTTAAGCCGATGGCCTTGACGGTGACCAGCACGATCAGCGCCTGCTTGAACACGTTGTCGTTGAACGCGCCCAGCGATTGGCTCAAGAAAAAGGGCGCGAATCGCTTTTGCGAAAGCAGGGCGAACTGACTGTCTGACATGCGGATTCCGAGCGAGTCTTAGGGCTGAACCACAACGCCTTTCCAAAACGCCATGCGGCCTCGAATTTCGGCAGCGGCGGATTTCGGTTCGGCGTAGTACCAGACGGCGTTCGCGTTTTCTTTGCCGTCGACGTTCAGCGAAAGGTAGTTCGCCGTGCCCTTCCATCCGCAGACGCTGGTGTGCGCGCTGTCGACGACGTAGCGGCGATCGAGCGACTCGGGCGGGAAGTAGTGGTTGCCGTCGACGACGACCGTGTTGGTGCTTTCGGCGATGACCGCGCCGTTCCAGACTGCTTTCATTAGGAATCCTTGGTGATGGGGGCTTAGAGCGGCGGTGGCGCGGTGCTCGCGAACGTGGGCCGCTGTTCGAAGGCATGGAACCACGTCGCCAGTGCGGGCGCCATGCCGCGCCACGGGTGATCGGGCAAGCGATAGTCGAGCCAGCCCAGCGCCGAGGCGACCGCCAGATCGGCAAGGGTCAGACGATCGCCAACGAAATACGCGCGCTCACCGAGCTGGCGTTGGAGTTCGACAAAAGCGCCATCGGCTTTCGCCCATTGCCAGTCTTGCCACGCCGCGCTGCGCTGTTCCGGCGTGCGCTCAGGCCAGAGCCGCTCCATGCGCACCAGTATCGCCGCGTCAAGCAGGCCATCGGCCAAGGCCTCAATGCGACGCACGGCCAAGCGGGCGTGGCGCTCGTCGGGAATGAGGGTCGGCCCACCGGGCAGGCCGTCGAGGTATTCCACGATCACCCGCGAGTCGTACCACGCCTCGCCGTCGTCAGTGATGAGGCAGGGCACCTTCCGCAGCGGGTTCAGACGTTCAACGCCGTTGTCGGCTTGGAAGACGTCGATCTCGACCAGTTCAAGGGGGATGCCTTTTTCGGCGGCGACCGCGCGGACCTTCCGGGCGAAGGGGCTGGGCAGGGAAAGAAGGAGTTTCATCGGCGGGGCCTCGGACGAACGGTCAGCCAAGGGTAGCGGTCGACGCCGTCCCTCGGCACGATTAGGGCGTTCGGGCGCGGTATAAGCCTCCCTGCAGGCAGATTTCCCGCTACCATCCGAATCGTCGCTGCGCGGCTGGGCCACCGCTCGACGTAAACACTCGCCCAGACTCATCACCCAAACAAGGATTGACTCCATGAACAAGGCAGACTTCATCAGCGCTCTGGCAGAGAAAGCGGAACTGACCAAGGCCGACGCCGGTCGCGCGCTCGAGGCCATGGTCGAGACCATCGCCAAGGCCCTGAAGAAGGGTGACACCGTGACGCTCGTTGGCTTCGGCACCTTCTCGGTCCGTAAGCGCGCTGCGCGTCAGGGCCGTAACCCGCAGACCG
>JBBQIA010000193.1:0-4423 GCA_038324485.1 Lysobacterales bacterium | reverse complement strand
GATGGGCGAGACTTCCTCGACGTGTTTCAGCATCTTGCGCAGATTGCCAATGCCCGCCGCAGCGAGCGTCTTAATGGGGCCGGCGGAAATGCAGTTGACCCGGATTCCTTCCGGTCCAAGATTCAGCGCGAGGTAGCGGACGCTGGCCTCGAGTGCGGCCTTTGCCACGCCCATGACGTTGTAGCTGGCCAGTGCGCGCTCGGCGCCGAGGTAGGACAGGGTGAGGATGGCCGACTTGCGGCCTGCCATCATCGGACGCGCTGCTTGGGCGAGCGCCGAAAGCGAGTAGACCGAAATGTCGTGAGCGATGCGGAAATTCTCGCGGGTGAGATTGTCCAGGTAGCCGCCGTCCAGCGCCTCACGAGGCGCGAAGCCAATCGAGTGCACCAGAACGTCGAAGCCGTCCCAGTGCTTGCGCAGTTCGGCCATGCATTCGGTGATCTGCGCGTCGTCGGCGACGTCGAGCGGGATGACGATCGAGGAGCCGTATTCGGCGGCGGCGTCCTCGACGCGCGATTTCAGTTTTTCGTTCTGATACGTGAAGGCCAACTCGGCCCCCTCGCGACGCATGGCCTCGGCGATGCCATTCGCGATGGAGCGCTGGCTGGCGATGCCGGTGATGAGGGCGCGTTTACCCGCGAGAAAACCCATTGGACCTCCTTGATGATGCCGACGCCGGAAGGGCGCCACTGCGCGACAGTGTGACGAGCCCAACGCGCCGCGCCAACTGTACGCCTCAGTCTGGAATGCGCAGGACACGTCCAAGCCGCAGCGGGCGATTGGGACGCAGTGCGTTTGTGCTCGCGAGTTTCGTAACGGTGGTGCCGTATTGCCGGGCGATGTCCCAGAGTGTGTCGCCGGATTGCACGGTGTGTTCGCGCTGAGCGCTGAGCGACGCGGTGTTGGTCGATGGCGGCTCTACGCTTGCGGGCGCGAAGGGCGAAAAGGCCTCGGCCGGGAGGCTAAGGCCGTAGCGGGCGGGTTCCGAAATCAAGCAGGCAAGGGCGCGCAGCTTGGCGATGTAGGCGTAGGTGGTGTTCGGCATACCGGCCGGTTGTCGACGTTCGCCTGAGACCTCGCTGCTGGCGGACTTGGCGAGGGCGCGTCGCAGGCGCGATTCTCCTGCGTTGTAGGCCATCGCGGCGGCCCGCCAGTCGCCGAATTGGGACTGCAGCTGCGCTAGATGGTCGAGGGCGCCGGTGGTCGATTCGACCGGTGAGAGTCGGCCGTCGTGCCGCGCATTGACCACGACGCCGTGATTCCGTGCGGTGCTAGCGACCATCTGCCAAAGCCCCAGCGGGCCCCCGCGTCCGCGAGCGCTTGGCCGATAGCCGCTTTCGATGAGGGGGATGAGCACGAACTCGCGTGGCAGGGCCTGAGCTTCGGTCGCCTCTAGGACCCAGGCCATCAGGGGCATCGCGTCGCGCAGCTGCCGCTCCAGCGCCTCGGGGTGGGCGGCATAGCGGCGGCGCCACGCGGTGTTGTTCGGGCCATCGACGCAGGCCGGGGATTCGAAGCCTTGGGCGAGGCGTTCAAACAGCAAGGTGCCGCTGGTGATGGTGGGCAGGGGACCTACTGCGATCGCGTCGCTAGAGGGAACGTCAAGCGAGCGGGTCGAAGCCTCGGCAGACGGTTGAATCGCGGCGGCGTCTTTCGCTTCAGTCAGCGCTTCGGTGGCCGTGGCGATGGGCTTTTCGCTGGAGGCGGTGTTCGCGGCGCTCGTTGACGTCGTCGGAGTGCTCACTGAACCGGCTTGCGGCGCTGCGGACGGCGGCAGGGACGCGCAGCCGCCCATGAGGGCTGCAGCGGCCACACAGGCTGCTAGAAGCGCGCCGCGGGCTAAGCCCGAGTAGGCAGAGGTCGGCAAGGGCGCGGCGCAATGGGGCGGCTTGAGGGGGCGCAGCGGCAAAGTCATCAGAATGCAATCACCGGGGCGGGGCTATGCCGCACAATCGCGAACATGCCGGCCCTTCAGCGACCCCGTCAAGCGGCGCCCCTCGATGCGTGGTCGTCGAGCCCGATCGGCCGCAGCTTGCTGCTGGCCGCACAGGCGGCTTGGCGCGACGAGGATGCTGTGGCAGCGGGACAAGTGCGACTTCGGCTGCTGCCCGAACTGCAGTGGCCGCTGCGGGCCGATACCGGGCGATTTGGCGAGACTTGGACTTTAGCGCCCGACATCGATGGCTGGCGCGGCGCGTGGCGGGCCGACTTGAGTCAGCTGCCGATTCCGAATGGGGTCGTTAGTCGCGTCGAACTGCGCTTCGTGCTGGAGTCGGTGCCGCAGCCCGAAGCGCTGCTGTCGGAGGCCGCCCGCGTGCTGCACCCGGAAGGACGACTGCTGGTGTTCGGCCTGAATCCCTATGGTGCGGCTCGGCTGCGCTGGGCGAAACACGGTCTGGCTGCCTTGTCTCGGCAACGGGTGGCCTCAGTTTTGAGCGGCTGCGGCTTGGACATTTTGTCTAATCGCGCCATTGGGCCGCGCTGGGCGGTGCCAGCCAGTTCGGAGGCGGCGCCAAAATCGCCGCGCTTTGGCTTCGGGCAAGTGGCTTGGGCCATCCTAGCCACCCGCCGCGAAAGCACCGGTACGCCGCTTCGACTTCGACCTGCGGGATGGCGAAGCACGCAGGGCGTTCCGGCTCGCTAGTCGAGGCCCGCATAATGCGCTCATGAAATCGATTGAAATCCACACCGACGGCGCCTGCCTCGGCAACCCGGGACCGGGCGGCTGGGCCGCGCTGCTGCGGTTCAACGGCACAGAAAAGACCTTGGCGGGCGGCGAGCCGCAAACCACCAATAACCGCATGGAGCTGATGGCGGCAATCATGGCGCTCGAGAGTTTGAAGGAGCCCTGCGCCGCGATCCTGCACAGCGACTCGAAGTACGTCTTGCAGGGCATCAGCGAGTGGCTGCCCGGCTGGAAGCGCAAAGGCTGGAAGACCTCCGGCGGCGGCGCGGTGAAGAATCAGGATCTGTGGCAGCGGATGGACGCCGCCGCAGCCGTGCACCAGATGCAATGGCAGTGGGTGAAGGGGCATAACGGCCATCCCGACAACGAGCGCGTGGACGCCCTCGCGCGTGCGGAAGCCGAACGCTATCGCAACGGAACGCCGGCATGAGTCGCCAAGTCATTCTCGACACTGAAACCACCGGCCTGTCTTGGGAGAAGGGTAATCGCGTGGTGGAAATTGGCTGCATCGAACTGATTGAGCGGCGGCCGACGCGCCGGCAGTTTCAGCGTTACCTCGACCCACAGCGCGAGATGGAGCAGGGCGCGGCCGAGGTGACCGGCCTGAGTTGGGATTTCCTGCGCGGGAAGCCACGGTTTGAAGAGGTGGCGACGGAGTTTTTGGATTTCGTTCGCGGCGCGGAAGTGGTGATCCACAACGCCGCCTTCGACGTGGGGTTCTTGAACGCCGAACTGGCTCGTCTCGGTCCGGCTTTCGGGCGCTTGGAGGACCACGTCGCCGGGGTGCTGGACACCTTGGCCATGGCCAAGCAGCGCTATCCGGGGCAGCGCAATTCGCTCGATGCGCTGTGCAAGCGCTTGGGCGTCGACAACGGCCACCGCACCCTGCACGGCGCGCTGCTCGATGCCGAGTTGCTGTCGGACGTGTATCTAATGCTGACCTCAGGCCAAAGCGAGTTTTCGCTGGGTGCCGAGGCCGCCGAAGGCGCGTCGGGCGAGCCGGGCGAAACGGCGCTTCGCCCCTTGGCCGCGGTGGTGCGTCGCGTCCTGCGTCCTGAGGAAGCCGAAGCCCACGCCTTGCGCATGGTGAGTATCGCCAAGAAGGCCGGCGGAACCGTGTTGTGGGACGTCGAGAGCTTAGGAGCGGCGCAGTAGCACGACGGTGATGTTGTCGCTGCCGCCGCCGTCGAGGGCCGCGGCAACTAAGTGATCGACGCACTCCTGCGCGCTCACTTCCTTCTGCGCGACGGTCGCAGCGATCATGCCTTCGTCCACTTCTTCGGTGAGGCCATCGCTGCACAGCAGGATCGACATGCCAGGGCGCAGTTCGCCGGTGACGGTTTCGATCTCAAGCTTGTCCGGATCGGTAACGCCGAGCGCCTTGGTCACCACGTTGCGGTAGGGATGGCTGCGCGCCTGTTCGGGCGTGAGCTGGCCTTGGTCGATCAACTCCTGCACGTAGCTGTGGTCGGAAGAAACCTGCTGCAGCTTGCCGTTCCACAAATACGCCCGCGAGTCGCCCACCCACGCCAGCTCGAAGCGCCCCGTCGCAGCGACGCGAATGGCGACCAAGGTCGTGCCCATCGGCATGGTTTCGTTGCGCTGCTTCGACTGCCGAATGATGTCTTCGTTGGCTTTACGGATGGCCTCGGCCAAGGTCTTGCCGGCACGCACTTCGCGAACCACGGTGTCGCGGGCGAGGGCGCTAGCCACCTCGCCGGAATCGTGTCCGCCCAT
>JBBQIA010000192.1:0-4424 GCA_038324485.1 Lysobacterales bacterium | reverse complement strand
CAGGGCCTTGGTTTCGCCCTCCATCATGTGGGCGTAGTACGCCGGCGGGCGGCGCACGGTCTGGCAGGCGTTGTTGATGATGAAATCAAGCCGCGGCCGCGAGGCGACCAGCTCGGCGCAAAAGGCTTCGACGCTTGGCGTGTGGCGCAAATCAAGCCCGAACACTTCCAGACGATGCCCCCATTTAGCGAAATCAGGCTCCTGCGCATAGCGCTGGGCGGAGTCACGCGGGAAGCGGGTGGTGACGATCAGTTCGGCGCCGGCGCGCAGCAGCTTTAGCCCAGCCTGATAGCCAATCTTGACGCGGCCGCCGGTGAGCAGGGCCACGCGACCGCGCAGGTCGGCGGTTTCGGTGCGCTTAATGAAATTAAGTTCGGCGCAGGGAACGCACAGCTGGTCGTAGAAGTGATGAACCTGCGTGTACTTCTGCTTGCAAACATAGCAGTGCAGCAGTTCTTCCGACTCGCCCAGCAGCAGCGGCTCAGGCGCGCGGTTGTGCGCGTCGTGCTGACCCGGAGGCTGCGGCGGGAAATAGTTCGGCGTAGTGAACACGGGCTTGCGGCGAAGCGTGCGGATGCCGGTTTGATCTAGCAAGGCCTCGGTGCGCTGCGCCTTTTCGCGGGCTTTTTCGCGCGAGGCTTCTTTGAACTTCTTGCGTCGTTCGCGCGGCTCGGGGTGATGCACCAGCGCCACGGCCTGCAGCAGACGAATGCGCTCGGGCTCGGGCAGGGTGTCGAGCAGGCCGCGGTCGAGGTGGATCGCTTCAAGCAGCTCCAGCGCGATGCGCGCGCGCTCGGTCACGGGCGCCGTGTCGTCACCAAAGGATGGGGGCGTGGAAGTCATCAAAATTCGCTATCGGGGTGCCCGCTCGGACGCCAGGGGCGCACGGGTCGGAACGCTGCGGAAAGGGGCCGTAGTCTACGCGCTCGCCGCGCTCAAGCCTGATCCAGCGTGTGGTGAATCAGCACCACGCATTGCGAAGCGAACAGCATGGTCGGCCCGAGACTGATCTTCTTGGCACCCATGCGCTCCAGGCTAGGCAGGGTCTTTTTCGGCATCGGGATGTGGTCCGTCAGCAGGAAGCAAGGGTTCTTCGGATGGCCCAGGTCGGCGATGGGCGCGCCCTTCGGGTCCATCATGAACAGCGCATGGTCGACGGCCAATTCCTGCACCAGTCGCTCAAAGCTCAGCGTGCGCACCGTGACGCCCGATTCCACCGGACGCGCCTCGTCTTTGCCCATTCCGCGCGAGGCGTCCAGAGCCTTGGCTACCTTGGCCAACAGGGCCTGCTCGTGAAAGCCGCCGATGTCGTGCATGGCGTTGGCCTCGAAGCGAACCGTACGCGAGTAATCCGACGTGCTTTCCAGCACCACGTAGACCACCACGTCGCGGCGGTGCGACTGCGCGACGAAAATCGCGTTCATCAGGGTGTGCGCAATGATCTCGGCGTGCGCGTCCTGCCCCACGTTGGCCAGCAATTTCTGGCTCTCCGTCGGCGCGGCGCGCGCGCGCAGTACAAAAGTCCGCATGGTGTTCCTGGCTGAATGGTCGATGGCACCCGGCGCGAGCCCGATGCAGCGCTCATTGTCCATGTAAGTGAGCAGATCGGGCACCGCCACACCTTCACATGCCGCCGATTGAGCCCCGCAGATTCAATCAGTACAATTCCGGTCCTGATTCGGGCTACACCCGAACCGGGCCAGCCCCTTCGCCAGCCCAGGACCCTGCCTGACATGCTTCGCGTCACCCGACTCACCGACTACGCCACCGTGGTGCTCACCGTTTTGGCCGAGCAGGCCGACGCCGTGCACAGCGCTGCGGGCTTGGCCGAGCGCTCGCGAGTCGAGCCCGCCACCGTCGCCAAAGTGCTGAAGTCGCTGGCGCAAGCGGGCTTGGTCGACAGCTTTCGCGGAGCGGCCGGCGGCTATCGGCTGGCGCGGCCCGCCTCGGCCATCACCCTGCGGGAAGTCGTCGAAGCCCTTGAAGGCCCGCTGGCCATGACCACCTGCAGCATCCACGACGGCGATTGCGGCATTGAGTCGCACTGCGGCATTCGCGCCGGCTGGCAGCACATCAATGACGTGGTGGCCGATGCGTTATCGCGCACCACGCTGGCCGACATGTTGGCGCCACCCCCGCCGGCCCCGCACCGAAACCCCAAAGTCATCCCCGCAGCCCTGGTCCACGCGACTTAAGCCTGCCCCCGAGGAACGCCACGATGAGTCCCACCGCAACCGAAATACTCCTGCCCTCTGGCCAGCCGGTCGAAGCCGGCGTCGAAGAAGCCCTGAACCGTCGCTACGACGCGGGCTTCATTACCGACATCGAAACCGAAAGCTTCGATGCTGGTCTCGACGAGAGCGTGGTCCGCGCCATCTCGGCCAAGAAGAACGAGCCGGAATGGATGACCGAATGGCGGCTGGCGGCCTACCGTCACTGGCTGACGATGACGCCGCCCGATTGGGCGAAGCTGAACATTGCGCCGATCGACTATCAGGGCATGTCCTACTTCGCGGCGCCGAAAAACGCGCCGAAGTCGCTGGCCGAGGTCGACCCGAAGCTGCTGGAAGCCTACGAAAAGCTGGGCATTCCTCTGCACGAGCGCGCGCGCTTGGCGGGCGTGGCCATGGACGCGGTGTTCGACTCGGTATCGGTCGGCACGACCTATAAAGACGAGCTGAAAAAAGCCGGCGTTATTTTTTGCTCGATCAGCGAAGCCCTGCAAGAACACCCCGAACTCGTTCGCCAGTATTTGGGCAGCGTGGTGCCGGTGGGCGACAACTTCTTCGCCGCGCTGAATTCCGCCGTGTTCTCTGACGGCAGCTTTGTCTTCATTCCGAAGGGCACGCGCTGCCCGATGGAGCTCAGCACCTACTTCCGCATCAATGCCGGTCACACCGGGCAGTTCGAGCGCACGCTGATCATTTGCGAAGAGAAGGCCTACGTCAGTTACCTCGAAGGCTGCACCGCGCCCATGCGCGATGAAAACCAACTGCATGCGGCGGTAGTCGAACTCGTCACGCTGGACGATGCCGAGATCAAATACTCCACCGTGCAAAACTGGTATCCCGGCGACGAGAACGGCGTCGGCGGCATTTACAACTTCGTGACCAAGCGCGGCGAGTGCCGCGGCGCACGCAGCAAGATCAGCTGGACGCAGGTGGAAACGGGTTCGGCCATCACGTGGAAGTATCCGAGCTGCGTGCTGATCGGCGATGACAGCAGCGGCGAGTTCTACTCGGTGGCGCTCACCCATCATCATCAGCAGGCCGATACCGGCACCAAGATGATTCACATCGGCAAAAACACCAAGAGCACCATCGTGTCGAAAGGCATCAGTGCCGGGCGCGGTCAAAACACCTACCGCGGCTTGGTGAAGGTGGAGAAGTCCGCCGCCAATGCCCGCAACTACACACAGTGCGACTCGCTGCTGATCGGCAAGCGCTGCGGCGCTCACACCTTCCCGTACATCGAGGTGAAAAACGCCAGCGCCACCGTGGAGCACGAAGCCACCACCTCGAAGATCAGCGAAGACCAGCTCTTCTACTGCCGCGCCCGCGGCATCGGCGAAGAGGATGCGGTGAGCCTGATCGTGGACGGATTCTGCAAGCAGGTCTTCAAAGAGCTGCCGATGGAATTCGCTGTGGAAGCAAAAAAACTTTTGGAAGTCTCACTCGAAGGCGCAGTGGGCTAAGGACTTATAGACATGCTGAAGATCGACAATCTCCACGTCCGCGTTGGCGGCAAAGACATCCTCAAAGGCCTGAGCCTCGAGCTAGCACCCGGCCAGGTGCACGCCATCATGGGCCCGAACGGCGCCGGCAAGAGCACGCTGGGCCATGTCCTCGCGGGCCGCGACGGCTATGAAGTCGTTGAAGGCACGGTGACCTACCAAGGCCGCGACCTGCTTGCGTTAGAGCCCGAGGAGCGCGCTGCCGAAGGCGTGTTCTTGGCCTTCCAGTACCCAGTGGAAATTCCCGGCGTCAACAACACCTACTTTTTGCGCGCGGCTTTGAACGCTCAGCGCAAGTATCGCGGCGAGTCCGAGATCGACTCGATGGGCTTTTTGAAGCTCGTGCGGCAAAAGCTGTCGGTGCTGCACATCAAGGACGAGCTGCTGAATCGCGCCGTCAACGTCGGCTTCTCCGGCGGTGAAAAGAAGCGCAATGAAATCTTTCAGCTGGCCGTGCTCGAGCCGACGCTCGCGATCCTCGACGAAACCGATTCGGGCCTCGACATTGATGCGCTGAAGCTGGTCGCCGAAGGCGTGAATCTGATGCGCAGCCCGGCGCGCAGCTTCCTCGTCATCACCCACTATCAGCGCCTGCTCGATTACATCAAACCCGACCGCGTGCACGTGTTGGCGGACGGTCGCATCGTCGAAAGCGGCGGCCCAGAACTGGCTCTGCAGCTGGAACAGCAGG
>JBBQIA010000191.1:0-4430 GCA_038324485.1 Lysobacterales bacterium | reverse complement strand
CCAGCCCATCGCCTCGGGGCCGTTTTGGTTGACGCGGTGGAAGGGCGAAAAGCGCTCATGGCCGTTGACGTTGAACACCGGCACAAGAACCAGCACCGCCGCGTCGAGCAGGTTGGCGTGCTTGCCGCTCACCGTGAGGTCGCGGACCAGCGCCATCAGCACGTCCTTGCCCTCGTTCTCGCCGGGGTGAAGCGCGGCCTGAATGAACACGATGGGCTTGCCGGTAGCCTGCGCTTCGGCGGGCGTCGTGACGCCTTCCGAGGAGACGATGACTGCGCGCATCGTACGGCCCTGCGGCGAGGTGCCGAAAGACAGCATGGCCACGTGGTCACTGGCGGCGTCGAGACGCTCGAAATAGGCCATGGTTTCGGCCAAGCGCGGCGTTTGGGTGTAGCTGCTGGCTTCGGCCGGAGTGGCCCAGTCCGCGAGGACAGTGGCGCCGATTGTCGGGCCGACCAAGGTGCTCAGGCATAGCGCGATCCCGGCACGGAGGAACGAAAGGCGGTTCAGGGCAGAGGCGTTTTTCATGGTCGGTTCCTATTGACGGCGCTGCCGTCTGCGCCCCGAGCTTAGCGGGTGGCCTTCAGAGTGGTCGTCGCGTCTCGCCTCGGGCCCGTCTTCCCTTTCCGCGATGGCGCCGCTTTCACGCCCCGCCGGGCATTTTCACAGGCCCTTCGCAGCGCCTGACTTTCCGTGCCGACCTTCTTCTCTCGACTCGAGTCCATCGCGCGCCGCATTCCCGACCCGGTGCTGCTGTTCATTGGCTTCTACCTGCTGGCCTTGGCCGCCGCGGCCGTCATGGGCGGCACCAGCTTTCAGACGCAGGGGCCCAACGGCCCAGTCGAGCAGTTCATCAAGCCGATGCTCGCCGCCGAACACGTGCGCTGGATCTTCGACAACGCGCTCTTGGCGAACTGGCTGGGATTCGGCAACGGGGTGTTGGGCGTCATCTTGGTCGTCACCTTGGCGATTGGCGTGGCCGAGCACGCGGGCTTACTGGGTGCCTTGATCAAAAAGGCCGGGCGTCAGGTGCCGATGCGCTGGATGCCGCTGATGCTGGTGTTCTTGGGCATTGTCAGCTCTTTGGCCACCGACGCCGGCTATCTGGTGCTGATCCCACTGGCCGGTTTGCTTTACGCGGCGCTCGGGCAGAACCCCCTCATTGGTATGGCGGCGGCGTTCGCTGGCGTGTCCGCTGGCTTTAGCGCCAACCTCATTCCTGCCACGCCGGTGGACGTGATCGTCGGCATGAATGCCAAGACCTTCGCCGAGGCGCAGGGCGTGCCCTTCGCCAACGCGATGGGCGAGCCGCTGAATCCAGCGACGATGAACTACTTCTTTATGGTCGCCTCCACCGTGCTCTTGACGGTGGTGGGTGCGTGGGTGACGAAGCGCTTCGTGGCGCCGCGTTTAGCCCAGCAGTCGTGGACGCGCCCGGCCGACCTCGACATCGGCGAGTTTGTATTGAGTGACGCGGAACGCCGCGGTCTGCGCGCGGCGGCGTGGGCCACGCCGGTGGCGCTGCTGGTGATTGCGGGCTTTGCGCTGGGGCCGCTGGCCTCGTTTACGACGCCCGACGGCCGCGAGGTGCACCCCTTCCTCAATAACGTGATCTTGCTGATCTCGTTTTACTTCGTTGCCGTGGGCATGGCCTTTGGCTTTGCCAGCGGGCGTTTCAAAGGCCTGTCCGACGTGGTCGAGGCCATGACCAAGCAGGCCAACACCACCGGCTACATTTTGGTGCTCACGTTTTTCTCGTACAACTTTCTTGGCCTGCTGGCCTACAGCGGCTTGGGCGTCTACATCACCTACCTCGGCGCCGAGGGTCTGCTGGGTCTGGGTTTGGCCGACAACCCGGTGCTCTTGCTGGTGGGCTTCATTGCGGTGACGGCGCTCATTAACTTGGTGGTCGGTGGACTGACCTCGAAGTGGCTGCTGCTGGGGCCGATCTTTGTGCCGATGCTCTACCAAGTGAATCCGCAGATGACGCCGGACATGGTGGCCGCGGCCTATCGACTGGCCGACTCATCCACCAATATCGTGACGCCGATGATGGCCTATGCCGGCATCATCTTGGCCTTCATGCGCCGCTACCGCCCGGAGCTGACCATCGGCGACATGATGCTGATGATGGTGCCGTACTCGCTGTGTTTCCTCGTTTGCTGGACGCTGCTGTTGCTGGCGTTCTTCCTCACCGGAATGCCGCTCGGATTCTGAGCCGCATCCCCGTTCTTCGACCCTTGGAGCTCCGATGATTCGTCACGTTCTTGCCCTTAGTTTGCTCGCTGCTGCGATGCCCCTTGCGGCGCAGGAGGCCGCGGCCTCCTCGTCCGGAAAGCAGCCCTTCACCGCCGAGCGCAGCTGGATGATTCAGCGCCTTGGCGCACCAACGATCTCGCCGGATGGTCAGCGCATCGTGGCGCCCGTTTCGCGCACAGTGATGGCGGAAGACAAGGTCTACACCGACTTGTTTATGTGGAATGCCGACGGCAGCGGCGAGCGTGCGTTCACCACGCACGTGGGCAATGAAGGCTCGCCTGCATTCAGCCCGGACGGCCGCTATTTGGCCTTCACCGCGCAGCGCGAAGACGACAAGGCGCCCCAGCTTTATGTGATGCCGGTGGACGGCGGCGAAGCGCGTCGCCTGACGACCCTGGCCACCGGCGTGCAGAGCCCGAAGTGGTTCGACGACGGCCGCCGCATTGCCTTCGTGTCCCGCGTTTTTGCCGACCTGCCGCTGACGGATCAGGGCAAGCGCATTGAAGAACGCGCGGCCAGCAAGATGAGCGGCCAGGTGTGGGATGCCGGCCCGGTGACGGCTTGGGACCGTTACATCGATGAGCGCCAGTTTCACGTGTTTGCCGTGGACGTGGCCGGCAATGCGCCGCAAGCCCTGACCTTGGGCACTGGACTGCAGCTGCCGCGTGGCGCAGTGCAGGGCACCGACAGCCTGTTCGCCATTTCGCCGGAGGGCACCGAGTTGGCCTTTGTGGCCGATGCCGACGCGGGCCGTCAGGTGTCCAACAACGACGTGTTCACCGTTGCGATCCCGACCTCGGGCGCGGTGACGGCGACGCCGGTCAATCTGACGCCGGACAACCCGGCCAACGACGGTTCGCCCGCGTTTAGTCCCGACGGTCGCAGCCTCAGCTTTGTGCAGCAGCGCATCAAGGGCTTCTATGCCGACAAGGGCCGGCTGATGGTGCGCGAGCGCCGCAGCGGCGCGACGCGCGAGCTGTTTACCGCATGGGACCGTAGCGTAGGTGACTACGAGTGGGCGCCGGACAGCCGCCGCTTCTTCGCGTCGGTGGACGATGCCGGCACGGTGCGCGTGTACGAACTGCCGCTGGACGGCGCGCCGCGTGCGGTGACCGCCGAGGCCTCGTTCAACGCGCTGGCGATGTCCAACAACGGCCGCATGGTCGGCTTGCGTCAGACCTTCATTGAGCCGCCGACCTTGGTGTCAATCGACTCGCGAAGCGGTCGGGCTACGAAGCTGTCGACGATCAACGATGCGCTGCTGGCCGACACCGACTTCGGCACGTATGAGTCGGTGACGTACAAGGGCGCAAACGGTGCCGACATCCAGATGTGGGTGAACTACCCGCCGGGTTTTGATCGCAGCAAGAAGTACCCGTTCTTCATGCTGATTCACGGCGGCCCGCATAACGCGATCACCGACGGCATGAGCTTCCGCTGGAACGCGCAGGTGTTCGGCAGCTGGGGTTACGTCACCGCGTGGCCGAACTTCCATGGCAGCTCGGGCTTCGGTCAGGACTTCGCGGATTCGATCAACCCGGAATGGGCCGAGAAGCCCTATCAAGACGTCATCAAGGCGGCCGAGTGGTTTGCCGGCCAGCCGTGGATTGATGGCGATCGGATGGTGGCCGGTGGCGGCAGCTACGGCGGGTATCTGGCCAGCGTCATTCTGGGTCGCGAGCATCCCTTCCAAGCGCTGGTCGCACACGCTGCGGTCTACAACCTCTATACCCAGTACGCGGCGGATTTCGCGGTTGAAATGCCGCGTTTTGGCGGCTTCTGGGAAGAGGGCAATGACGAGGTCATCCGTCGCAACTCGCCGCATTTCGGCGCGGCGAACTTCAAGACGCCGACCTTGGTGGTGCATGGACAGACCGACCTTCGCGTGCCGGTGAATCACGGGCTGGAGCTCTACCAGACACTGTTGGCCAAGAATGTGCCGAGCCGCTTCGTCTACTTCCCGAACGAGAACCACTGGATTCTGAAGCCGCAGAATTCGGTGTTCTGGTATCAGCAGGTTGAGCAGTGGTTTGTGGAGCAAAACGCGCCGGCGAACTAATCCGGCGTCTTTGCTGGCCTGCGGCGACACCTATGGTGCGCCGCAGCGTGCAGCGCCTTCCCACTCCAGCGCAGGATCAAGGCGCTTCCGACGTGGGGGAGGGAGCACGAAC
>JBBQIA010000190.1:0-4470 GCA_038324485.1 Lysobacterales bacterium | reverse complement strand
AATCCGCGATAGAAGCGATGACTAGCGCTGACGTGGACATCGAAAACGGCGGCGACACGATCACCGGCGTCGACGAAAAAGGCCAGGCGTTCTCCATCAGCCAAGGCGGTTCCGCCAGGTTGCCCGACGGTTTCCCCGAGGACGTGTTGGTGCCAGAGGGCATGCGCTTCGATTCGGTGATCGCGATGGACGGCACGATGATGGTGGCCGGCGAGGCGCCGGGCGAGATGGCCACGGTTTCGGAGACGATTGAGGCGGCCATGAAGGACTCGGGCTGGAGCACCGATGTGATCATGGCCGGCGCGGTGGTCACAAGCCAGATTTGGGAGCAGGGCGAGCGTGGCGTTAGCTACCAGTTGGAAGCCAAGCCCGACGGTGGCGTGGCCGTGGCCATTTCCTACATGGGCGCCATGAGGCCGAGTGCCGAGGCCGTGCCCGAGGGCTGAGGCTCCTTTCGTCTGGCTGAACGCTGCCTTCAGGGCGCCGCGGCGAGCAAGAAATCGCGCAGCAAAGGGCCGACGATGTCGGCCCTTTCCATATGCACGTGATGGCCACCGTCGATGACCTCAAGACGGACATCGCGGACGCAGGCCACGCGCTCGGCGCGCTGCTCCGGCGTGAAGTAGGGCGGTGAGGGCTCGGCAGCAACCAGCAGGGTCGGCGCCTCAATGGCGCGCAGGATGGAGCGAATGGCAGCTTCCGGCAGGCGCGTTGAGGAAGGCAGGCGCAGGCGCGGGTCGGAGCGCCAAGCAAAACCGCCGGGCACCTCGCGCAGATTGCGGCGAACGATGCGCGTCGCGTCGTCTTCGCGCATCGGCGTGGCCTGTCGTCGGGCCGCCACCGCCGTGGCGAGCGTGGCAATGACGCGGGGCGGGGCCTCAGCGCGGGCGTCGAATGCGCGTCGCGCGTCCACCGACTCGCGCAGGCGCGTGCCCGCGGCTTCGGGGCTGCCGCCCAAGGGGCCTAGGCCTTCAATCAGGGCCAGTCGCCGCACGTGGGCCGGTGCCGCCGCCGCCAAGGTGCTGGCGATGGTGGCGCCCATCGAGTGCCCAAGCAGATGCGCACTGGGCCAGCCGAGGCCGGCCATCGCGTCCAGCACGTCGTGCAGCCAGTCCACGTAGACGTAGTCGTAGCCCTCGGCGCGATGGGTGGAGCCGCCGTGGCCGGAGAGGTCCAGCGCCACCACGTCGAAGTCGCTCAAAAACGGCAGCAGGGGCTCGAAGCTCGCCGCGTTGTCCAGCCAGCCATGCAGGGCCATCAGCTTCGGGCCATCGGTGTTGCCGGCCCGCAGCGCAGTCAGTTCGCCGCGTCGCGTCGGCAGGTGGATCTCGCGGACCGTCACCTCGCGCACTGCGCTCATGCGCCTTGAGTCTGCGCAGCGTCCGGCGCGCTCACGGCGGTACTTTCCCAGCCTGCCAAATGACGCCGCACCAGCGCGGCCAGAGCCGCCACGTGGGCGTCCGAGTCGTTGAGGGCGGGGATGTAGCGAAGCGCCGTGCCGCCAGCTTCGACGAAGGTTTCGGCGTTCTCCACTGCAATTTCTTCCAGCGTTTCCAAGCAGTCCACGGCGAAACCCGGGCACAGCACGTCGACGGTGCCGGCTTTCGCGTGGCCCCAGGCCTCTAGCGTCTTGTCGGTGTAGGGCTGCAGCCAGGGCTCGCGGCCGAAGCGCGACTGGAAGGTCAGCGACCACTCGTTCGCCTCCAAGCCCAAATGCGCGGCGATGGCTTCCGCGCTGGCTTGGCATTGGTCGGCGTAGGGGTCGCCACCGCGCACGAAGCGCTGCGGGATGCCGTGGAAGCTCATCAGCAGGCGATCGCCGCGACCGTTCGCGGCCCAGTGTGCGCGCACGCTGTCGGCCATGGCGGCCACCCAGCCGGCATCAAGGTGATAGTCCTGCACGAGGCGCAGGTCGGGCTGACGCCGCCAGCGCAGCACTTCGCGCATCACCGCATCGTGCGAGCTGGCCGACGTGGCCGCCGCATATTGCGGATACAGCGGCAGCACGAGGATGCGTCGGCAGCCCGCTTCATCCATGGCGCGCAGCACATCGGGCACCGACGGGTTGCCGTAGCGCATGGCCAGCCGCACGTCGACGTCCGGCAGCGCGTGATCAATGCCCTTCGCCAAGCGCTGCGAGAGCGCCAGCAGCGGCGAGCCTTCCGCCGTCCAGATGCTGGCGTAGTTCTTCGCCACCTTCGGCGAGCGCAGCGGCAGGATGATGAAGTGCAGCACCGGGCACCAGATCCAGCGGTTCAAATCGACCACGCGATGGTCGTGCAGGAATTCGGCCAGATAGCGCCGCACTGCAGCCGGGGTCGGCGCGTCGGGGGTGCCAAGGTTCACCAGCAGCACGCCAATGCGGTCGGCGGACGAGGACGGTGCGGGGCGGAAGGCCGTATGGATCATGATTCAGGTGGGTCGTGCGGCGGGAATGGGACATTATGGCGGTCAGCGCGTCACGGTCGGATTCATGCCCCGCTCAAGCGGCCTTACCGACACTGGCCATCAATTCATCAAAAGGAGCGTGCCATGCGCTTGGTCCTGACTGGCCTCTTGGCCTTAATGCTGTCTTTCGCTGCCTCGGCGCAGCAGAAAGAAATCGATCGCGCCAACAACGCGGTGCGCGTGCTCTCGGAGGTGCTGAACATCCCCGAAGAGTCGATCCCCGAGCGACTCCTTCGCGAAGCCGAGGCCATCGCCGTGTTGCCCGACGTGATCAAGGCCGGCTTGGTCTTTGGCGGTCGCGGCGGGAAAGGCTTGATCGCCGTGCGCGGCAGTGACGGCAGCTGGTCAAACCCGAGCTTCATCACCTTGGGCGGCGGCAGCTTCGGCTTTCAGGCCGGCGTGCAGTCGGCCGACGTGGTGCTGGTGTTCCGCAATCGTCGCGGCGTCGACAACATCGTCAACGGCAAGTTCACCCTCGGCGCTGATGCCTCTGTGGCCGCTGGCCCGGTGGGTCGCAGCGCACAGGCCAGCACCGACGGCCAGCTGAAGGCCGAGATTTATAGCTACTCGCGCGCTCGTGGCTTGTTTGCCGGCATCGCGCTGGACGGTGCGGTGATCGCCATCGACAACCGCGCTAACCGCCGGGTTTACGGTCGCGACGTGACCGCGCGGATGATCCTTGAAAATCGGGTTCGTCCGCAGGTGAGCGCCGTGGTCGGCTTCCGCGACAAGCTGGAAGAAGCCAGCGCCGCGGTCGCACGCTAGTCGCCGACACGCTCATGACGCCGCTGGGCTATCCTGCGGCGCACCACTGCGGAGCCTTGTCATGTTGGGCATCAGAGAACTTCTCATCATCCTTGCCATCGTGCTGGTGGTATTCGGCACGAAGCGGCTGGTTAGCGCCGGCGGCGATTTGGGCAAAGCCATTCAGAGCTTCAAGAAAGGCATGCGCGATACCGGCGCCGAGGGCAGCGACACCGCGAGCGACAAGCCGGCCGATCCAGCCAAGCTGAGCCCGCCTGCGTCGGATGCCTCGACGCGCAGCGGCGATGCCCAGGGCAGCGCCAACCGAGAGTCCCCCGACCGCTGACGGCGGCGGCGCCTGATGTTTGAGCTGGGTTGGATTGAGATCGGCATCGTCGGCGTGATTGCGCTGGTGGTGCTGGGCCCCGAGCGCCTGCCGAAGGCGGCGCGTTTTGTCGGCTTGTGGGTGCGCAAGGGCCGCGCGCAGTGGTTTGCCGTGAAGTCCGAGCTCGAGCGCGAGCTGGCCGCAGATGAATTGAAGGCCAGCCTTTCCGCAGAGCGTGAGGCCATTCGCGATGCGGTGAAGCAGTTGGATGAAGAGGCCAAGGCGGCGCAATCGGCGATTACCGCGCCGGAGCCGGGTGATGCGAAGCAAGGCGAGTCCAATGCCGCCGAACCGCGCCCGCCGACCGTCCCATGAGCGAGAACGCTGAGTCCGAAGCAGGCGAGCCGACTCAAGGCTTGATGAGCCATCTGCTGGAGCTGCGCCTGCGCTTGATGCGGGCGATCCTGGCGCTGGGTCTGGTGTTCTTCGCGCTGGTGCCGTTTGCCAACCAGCTTTACGCGCATTTGGCCGACCCGCTGCTGCAGTTTTTGCCGGCCGGCGGGCAGCTCATTGCGATTGACGTCGCCTCGCCGTTTTTTGCCCCGATGAAGCTGGCCCTGTTCGTGGCGCTGCTGGTGGCGATGCCCTTCATGCTTTATCAGGCATGGGCTTTCGTGGCGCCGGGCCTTTACCGCAATGAAAAACGGCTGGCCTTGCCCCTGCTTCTGGCGGCGGTGCTGTTGTTTTACCTCGGGCTCGCCTTCGCCTACTTCGTGCTGCTGCCGGCGATGTTTGCCTTCCTGACCGCCACCGTGCCGGACGGCGTGGCGATGATGACCGACATCAACGCCTACTTAAGTTTCGTGCTGGTGATGGGGCTCTCAGCGGGCATTGCGTTTGAGATGCCGATTGCCGTGCTGGTGGCCCTGATGCTCGGGTGGGTCACGCCCGCG
>JBBQIA010000189.1:0-4486 GCA_038324485.1 Lysobacterales bacterium | reverse complement strand
CCTCGAGTGCAGCAGGCAAGCGCGGCCCAAACTCGACGAGGTATTCGCCGATCGACGCCATCTCGGCCTGCCAGCCTTCGCGGTCGTAGGAGAACAGCAGGTCGCGGGCCTCGTCACTCAAGGTGAGGCCGTCCAAGTTGAGGTCTTCGCGCTTCGGGAAAAGGCCCACGGGCGTCTCGACGGCGCCGGTCTGCCCCTCGCAGCGCTTGAGCATCCACTCCAGCACGCGCAGGTTGTCGCCGAAGCCCGGCCACAGGAACTTGCCGTCGCTGCCTTTGCGGAACCAGTTGACGTGAAACACTTTCGGAAGCTTGTCGGACTTGGCGCCGAAGCTCAGCCAATGGGCGAAATAGTCGGCGAAGTTGTAGCCGCAAAACGGTTTCATCGCCATGGAATCGCGGCGCACCACACCGACGGCGCCGGTGGCGGCGGCCGTCGTTTCCGAGGCCATGCCCGCACCGACCAGCACGCCATGCGTCCAGTCGCGGGCCTCGAACACCAGCGGCACCAGCGACGCGCGGCGGCCGCCGAAGACGATGGCCGAAATCGGCACGCCCTGCGGGTCTTCGGCTTTCGGCGAATACGAGGGGCACTGCTTGGCCGAAACGGTGAAGCGCGCGTTCGGGTGGGCGGCCGGGCCCTTCGCGGCATCGAAGGGCTGGCCCTTCCAGTCGGTTTCGGGTGTGCCGGCGTCGAGGCCTTCCCACCAGGGCTGACCGGTGGCGGTCATGCCGACATTGGTAAAGATGGCATCGCGATTCAGCATGGCCAGCGCATTCGGATTGCTCTTCGGGCCGGTGCCCGGCGCCACGCCGAAATAGCCGGCTTCCGGATTGATGGCGTACAAGCGGCCATCGGCGCCGGGGCGCATCCAGCTGATGTCGTCACCGACGGTCCAGACCTTCCAGCCCTTTTCGCGATAGCCCTGCGGCGGAATCAACATGGCCAAATTCGTCTTGCCGCAGGCGCTGGGGAAAGCTGCCGCGACGTAGTGCGTTTCGCCCTGTGGGTTCTCAATGCCGACGATGAGCATGTGTTCGGCCAGCCAACCCTCTTGGCGCGCCTGATAGCTGGCAATGCGAAGCGCGTGGCACTTCTTGCCGAGCAGCGCGTTGCCGCCGTAGCCCGAGCCGTAGCTCTTGATCGACAGCTCTTCGGGGAAATGCATGATGAAACGACGATCCGGGTCGAGCTCGCCGGTCGAGTGCAGGCCGCGCACGAAATGGCCTTCGCGCTCGATGCGCGCCAGCGCGGCCTCGCCCATTCGGGTCATTAGACGCATGTTGGCGACGACGTAGGGCGAGTCGGTGATCTCGACGCCGCAACGCGCCAGCGGCGAGTCGATGGGGCCCATGCAGTAGGGCACGACGTAGAGCGTTCGGCCCTTCATGCATCCGGCGAACAGCGCGTCCATCTTGGCGTGGCCGTCGGCTGGCGACATCCAATGATTGTTCGGACCGGCGTCGTCTTGGTCCGAGGTGCAGACAAAGGTGAGGTGCTCGACCCGCGCCACGTCGCCGGGATTCGAGCGATGCAGGGTGCAGCCGGGGTGCGTCTCGGGATTCAAGGGCAGCAGGGTGCCGTCGGCCAACATGGCGTTCTTTAAGGCGGTGTCTTCAGCCCCTGAACCATCGCACCAATGGACGCGATCAGGCTGGGTCAAGGCGGCAACGCAGGCCACCCATTCATTCAGAGCCGACAGGCGGCTGGTCGAACGGCTGCTCATAGCGGAGGACTCCGGATAAGGAAAGACGTCGAGGCACCGCCTCAATGCATACGTATTCTATCGCTTGGGTGCGGCGTCCGCGGAGGCCCGCCGCAAGGGGTCAAATAGCCCCAAGGACCAAGGCCGCTGGGCCAGCACCAGACTGACGCCCACCCGCTCGGCGGCCGGAAGATGCGCGTCTTGCGCGAGCATCAGGTCGAACTGGCTGGCCGCCTCGCGCAACTTTTCCCGGATCGTCGCCGCCGACCGGCGCGACACCATCCCTGAGAGCAGCAGCAAAGTCTCTTCGCCACTAGCAAAACGGCTTTTGAAGAATTCCGGCAGCAGGCGCGTTTGGAAGAAGCGCTGCATCGGGCCATCGGTGCGCCAGCGAAAATTGCGGGCCGTCAGCACGCGGGCACGGTTGCCGGCCAGCAGCTCGATAATGCCCAGTCGGTCCAGGCGCACCAGACGCCCGGTCCATTCCGGCAGGCTGATTTGGTAGGTCGCCAGCACTTCGTCCTGCGTCCAGCGATTCACCGCCAGATACAGGGCCAGCATCAATAGCGGGTCATCGACCAGCGCCTGCTCTTGGGCCTCGCTCAATTCGGCCAAGGCAGCACGCCGCTGCTCGGCCTCGGCGGCCAGTTCGGCCAAACCCATATCGAGGGCTTCGCAAATCTGCTCCAAGCGTTCGAGTCGAATCGACTGTTCCGAAAACATGCGATTGACCGAGGCCTCGGACATGCCGATGCGTTCGGCGAGCATCGCGTAGGTCAGGCCTTGCGCCTTGAGGGCACGCTTTAAAGCATCGATCAGTTGGACACGCAGAGTCATCGTCACCTCGGGGGCGGTGTTCGTGGCGCGGATGGCTTAGGGAATCAGCGCGTCCATGACGTGGCTGACGTAGGCCTCAAATTCATCGTGCTGCAGGCGCGGCTGGCCGAGCTGCAGGCTGAGCTGCAGGAAGCCGACGTAAGCGGCGTAGGTCAGGCGAGCGCGATTGATCGCCTCCATCCGCGCAAGGCCGGCCTGCCGAAAGCTGGCGGCCAAATAGTCCATTCGACGCTGCGAGACGCGAGCCAACACCGGGCGCACCACGGGGTTATCGAGCGCTTTCAGCAGCTCGCTGTAAATCTTGTGGGGTTTCAGCTCGTGGGCGACCAGCTTGAACATCGCCCGAAGTCGCTCGCTAGGCTCAGGGAAGGCCTCGAGCTTGCCGAAGACGGCCTCTTGCTCGATGGCCTCCCAGCGTTCGAGCGCGGCGGCCAGCAGGGCCTCGCGTGAGGGGAAATGCCAGTAGAAGCTGCCTTTCGTAACACCCAGTCGACGCGCCAAAGGCTCGACGGCCACCGCCGCCACGCCGTCTTCCGCGATCACGTCGAGCGCAGCATTGGCCCAATCGAGCGCGGAAAGCCGCGAGGGACGTTCGGTCTTGGCAAGGGCGGGCATGAGGCGTGAGGACAGCGAAAGAATGCACACACCTTAATGTAGCTTCCGGGCTTTCACCATACGCAGACGTATTGACAAGCCGGAAACGGCCCACCCATACTCTGGCGTATGGTTTCAAACACCGCCCAGCCCGCGTCACCCGCTTTGGCCTCGTTTTCATGGACGAGCCACGATGGCCTGCCTTTGGCCGCAGCGGCCGGCGGCCCGCTGGGTGCGGACACCACCGCAATCTTTGCTCACGGGTTCGGGCAAACGCGGCACTCGTGGCAAAGCACCATGCTGGCTTTGGGCCGCGCGGGCTTCGGCAGCGCGGCGTTTGACCTTCGCGGTCACGGCCAGTCGGGCCGCAACGCCCCGGACACCGCCTATGCCGTGGACCAGTTCATTGATGACGCGCTGTCGATTCGGGCCACGCTGTCGACCCCGCCCGTGTGGGTTGGCGCGTCGATGGGTGGCTTAGTGGGCTTGGCGGCCCAGGCGCGCGGCGCCCAATTTGCCGGACTCGTGCTGGTCGACGTGACGCCGAAGTGGGAATCCGCCGGCGTCGAGCGCATCCTCGCCTTTATGGGCGCGCACCCCGATGGCTTTGACGACCACGAGCACGCGTCGCGAGAAATCGCGGCTTACTTGCCGCATCGTCGTCAGCGCAAGTCGCCCGCAGACCTCGCGCACCTTTTGGTTCGCGGCGAAGATGGTCGCCTTCGCTGGCATTGGGATCCACGACTTCTGCAGGATTTGGCGGGCATCGCTTCGCATCAAGACGCGCTTGCGGAGGCCGCTCGCTCCATCGATGTCCCCGTGTTGCTGATCAGCGGTGGTCGCAGCGACCTGGTCTCGAAAGCGACCATCGACCACTTCCAAACGCTCGTGCCGCACGCGCATCACGTCCAGTTGCCAGAGGCCACGCATATGGTGGCTGGCGACGACAACGACGCCTTCACCCGAGCCGTCATCGATTTCATCACGCCCCGCCCCCACGCGGGATCCATCCCAGAGTCACTCCGCGGAGCTTTGTTATGACCGCTTTCCTTCCCTTCCTCGTTCTTCTACTGGCGGTGGCCGTTGCGGCCTATCACCGATGGACGCTCGCCGTATTCACCGCTGTAGCCGGCGCCGCGCTGGTGCTGGTCGGCCTAACGGGCGTGGCCCCGGTCGCGACCTGGGTCGCCGCTACACTGCTGCTGATCGTGGCCGTGCCGCTGCTAATCACCCCGATTCGGCAGAATCTGGTCACCGCGCCCCTGCTGAAGTTCTATACGAAGATTCTTCCGCCGCTCTCCGACACCGAGCGCACGGCGCTGGAAGCCGGCACCGTCGGTTTTGAAGGCG
>JBBQIA010000188.1:0-4509 GCA_038324485.1 Lysobacterales bacterium | reverse complement strand
GGTCAGCGCGGCGGCGACACGCTCGCTGGATGCATCGGACTCGCGGCCCATGCTGCGATCCATGGCCTGCACGCCGGCCAGCGCCGAATCGAACAGCGCGTCACGCGGGGCCGCAGCGGCGCGGGTTGGTCCGGCTTCGGGCGCGACAGGTACGTCGCCACCGCGCGGCACCTCGGGCACGGCAGGCGCTTCGCCGCGGCGCTGCGGCACGGGCAGGGCGTCTTCGCCCGTCAGCTGCGCGCGCGTGAGTAAGACCTCGCCGGCCTGCGCCGGGGCGCCAGCTGCGGGCAGCATTTGCAGGCTTGAGCCACCGGCGCCGAGACGAAGCTCGCCGATGCGGGTGTGGCCGCCTGCCGACATGGTGGCAGCGAGGTTCTCGGCGGCTTGCCGGCTTTGTGCGGCATCAAGGCCAAGCGCTTCGAGGTGTGGCGCAAGCCCGGCGCGAGATTCTAGATAGCGGCCATGCAGCGGATGGCCCAGCTCGCTGATCGCACGCACGCTGCCTTCCGGCAGCGCGGGCGGATTCTGCGCGATCTCGTCGCTGTGTCGAGCCGCAAGGCGAAGGCGCGTCACCGCGTCCAGCTCGCCATCGACCGGCAGGCCTTCCGCAGCCTCAAACTTCTGCAATGCTTGACGGCTGCGCGACCCAAAATCGCCGTCCGCCACGATGGGCTGGTCGCGGTCGTCGGTGAAGCCGCCCTGCCGCAAAACGTCTTGGATCTCGCGATTCGTCAGCCTGCCTTCGTTGACGCGATCAAGTTCGGCCTGTTCGGCCGCGCTCAAGCGCAGAGCTGGAAGCGATGAGTCGACCCGGAGCAATGATTCTTTTTGACCGTCGCGAGTCCACTGTAGCTCGTGGTTTGATCGATCGCCGATGCGTTGAACCAAGGCGCGATCAACGCTGTTCCATTGGCCGTCGCGGAACACCTGCACATCGCCGCGACGGCCCCAGCTGGCCACCGTGTCGCCGGCGACCATCGCACCGCTGCCGTCGACCGGCGCACTCCCGAAGGACTGCTGCGCTCCGCGATGCCCGGCATCAACAACGCGGGCGCCGCGCTCGGCATCCAGCGCCAATTCGCGAACGACTTGATGGCTGCGGGCAACGCCGCTGGCCGGCAGATCGCGTGCGGCCAGCACCGGCAGCCTCACCGGGTCGGACTGCACGTCGGCCCATGCGGCGGCGAAGGCGGTTCCTTCGGGCGCTTTGCGGAGGCCCTCGATTGGAGCGAGGCCCTGCACCGCCTTATCGTTTCCGGAGTTGATATAGCTGCCAATCCGGTTAATGGCGCTCTCGAGTCCATTCACGTTGGCAATCCGACCGTCTGCAATTCGATCTAGCAGATGCTGCCCTTGGACCTCGTTCTGATTGAACGCCTTTCCCACCATGACCGCGGCCGTCATTCGGTCGTCGGGCGACATCGCCTGATAGGCCTCAGTGGCCTGTAGCGGCCCGATCACGCGCTCCATTAAGCGTTCCACTTGTGCACCATCGCGGGCGTGGACCCAAACGACGCCTTGCGGCGACGCCAAGAACGAGTTCACTAGAGCGCGGGACGCTGGAAGCACGTCGCGCCCACCATCAGCGCGGATTGCATCCCCGTCTCGGCCGAAATCGTGGATCGCCGAAGCCACCGCCGCCTCGTTAGAAAGTGCGTGCACCCGCGCTTCCTCGCCCGCCCATCCTTGCGCTGCACGAACTAGCTCGTCCGCAGTCGTAGGTCGTTGACCAAGGTCGGTTTGCAAGGTTCCGATGCTGTATCCGCTTTGCTGGATCGGTTCCAAAAGGCCATCACTTGTGCGCGTGCCGGCAAATGCCAGCGTGAAGGACTGTCTGCCGCCCTCGCTAGTTACGCCGACCGCGTAATAGAGCGCGGCGCGAACCTCTTCATTTGTTGGTGTGCCGAACGTATTCAACGCTTCAATCTCCTACAGCAGCACAGAAGGTCGGCGGTTCCGATGCGGCATCAGCTTTGCTCATCCTCGAGATAACGCGGCCTTCAGGTGCTGAGATAAGCAGCAATTCACCCGTTGCGTCGTCGAGGCGGAGGCCGCGCTCATCGCTCTGCTGAGCAAAGGCCGGGCATTCGGCGAAGAACGCGGCATAACGAGGTAGATCGTAGGTTTCCAGACACACTTCCGTGCGCAAGTACTCGCCATCAGGCGTCGCGCGAAGCCCCCCCGCCATGAGGCCCCAGATGTCCATAGATGCGGCCCATTGCCCCTCCAGGACGCCGTCCTTCTCTCGTAAATCCATCCAGCGGTAGAAGTTTGTGCAGGGTTCGCCCTGCTGCCATGTCCCAACGAAGGCCGCCAGCTTCGGCCGTAGCGGCGTGAGCGGGTGCGCCGAATTCGATGTTTCTTCAGACGCTTCGACCGAGCTGTCCTGTGGGCTGACCGACGACATGGGCGGCGGTATCGCTGCGCAGGCGGTCGCGATGAACGCCAGCGCGAAGACTTGGATTAGATGACGGGGGGGCATAGGGGGCCTCTTTACATTGCCGGTGCAGAGCCTACTCTCGCGCCGACGCGCGAGTGTCAGCAATGCTCAATGCGCCGATGCGCTCGGCGTCGCGAACGATGAGACACCCAAGCGCGACCGTAAAACTCCTCGCCACGATGGATCACGCCATGGATCGCCGCCAATTTCTTCTTCGCGCCCCACCGTCGGTGGTGGGCGCGGCAGTCTCTACTAAAGCGGTGGGCCCTTGGTCGGATCACAACACGCTCGGCGTGCAGGATGAAACCACACTTCTGGAAGATGCCAGTCACCACCTGCGGCAACTGTTCGAGATCGCCCAGCGGTGGCATCGCCACCCCGATGCGCAGCTCACAGCACAGGCCGCGCTGGAATGCTTGGCCGAAATCTGGTGCCGCCGTCGCGGCATGCCGGCCGAGCCTGGGCGCACGCACTGGCAGCATTTGGCCATGCGCCGGCCGGATGACGTGACCGGCGTGCCGTGGCGCGCTGCCGACGAGGCCGTTGAGCGGCTGGCGGACGTAGCCAATGGCTTGGTGCCGTGGAGGCAGAAGGCCATGATCACCTCGGGCGATGTTGACTACACCCGCATCGCAGCGTCGCGGCGAGACGTGGATGCGGCACTGGCTGCGGTGAACGAGTGCGATACCTGCGTTCGCATCTAGCGAAGGCTTCTCACGAGGCACGAAGCCTTGCATGCACTACTTTTGCGTCCGTGCCCGGAACAGACGACTCGCGCAGTTCGAAGGCGCGCGCATGAATCCGCAGCACATCACTGAGCTTCTTCTGGCCGAATAGGCGAGGGTCAAAGTCAGGCCGGAGCGTGCTGAGATAGCTGCCGACAGCCGCAAGTGCCGCCCATCCGTCTTCTGACTCAACTTCCTCAATGGCTTGGGTAATAAGGGCGACTGCATCGATTGGGCTGGGGGAGGCCTCGTTCGACGACAGCCCGCCTCCGCCGGAGGAATGGCCTGTTGTTGCCGGGCTAGGCGGCTTCACTTCACCTCGTACGGGACCTGCGGCGACGGGCTTCTGTAGATTTCGCGTGCGCAGCAGGTCCGTGTAAATGAACTTGTCGCAGGCGGCCACGAAAGGTTCAGGCGTTTTTCGTTCCCCAAAGCCGTAAACGGCTAAACCCTCCTCGCGGATGCGCTGGGCGAGGCGAGTGAAATCGCTGTCGCTCGACACCAAGCAAAAGCCGTCGAAGCGACGGGTGTAGAGCAGGTCCATCGCATCGATGATCAATGCGCTGTCCGTGGCATTTTTTCCTTTGGTGTACGCAAACTGCTGGATCGGCTGGATCGAATGTTCTAGCAGCGCCTGCTTCCATTCGCCGTGTTGGGGCGATGTCCAGTTGCCATAAATCCTGCGGACACGCGCCGAACCAAACTTCGCCACCTCGGCGAGCAGCGGCGCAATCACCGAGGGCTGGGCGTTATCGGCGTCAATGAGAACAGCGAGTCGCGGTGGCAGATGGTTCGGATCGGGCATCGGAAAAGCTCCATCAAGATTGCAGAAAACGGAACCAGACAGCGTGGACGCTCTAACGTCCGCTAGTCGCATCGGACGGTGCCAGCGTCCTGTGCAGGGCGATCGCCTCGGGCCCTCTGAACGCGAATGATGCTGTCGCGTGTCGCTCGCTTTAGCCAGACCTGCGCCTGCGCACAGATGGGTGACACCGCCTGCGCGGCCGTCAGACCTTGGAGTTCCACCATTACCGTCAGATTGCCACCCGAATCGCTGACGCCCATGACTCGGACTGCAGCGAGGCGCTGCTCAAAACTCAAGCGTTGTGTTTCTGCCTGCCGTCTCAGCGTCTGGCGATCGAAAGCTTCGCCGGCAGCCCGAAATTCGACTTCCATTTGCCGAGTCGCCTTACGAAGATCCCTCTCCGCCAACTTCGCTTGAACGTAGTAGTCATAGAACGGGTAAGCCAGCCCTAAGGCCAGCACAGCTCCCAAAGCGACCCAAAGTCTGATCCACGCCCCATCATCGGGGCCGTCGCCACTTCGCGTGCCTCGACGAATTTG
>JBBQIA010000187.1:0-4537 GCA_038324485.1 Lysobacterales bacterium | reverse complement strand
TCTGGGTGGCGATGACGAAGAACGGATCCGGCAACGCATGGGTGATGCCGTCGACCGTGACCTGCTGCTCGGCCATGGCCTCGAGCAGTGCGCTTTGGGTGCGCGGCGGGGCGCGGTTGATCTCATCGGCCAGCAGGAGTTGGGTGAACACCGGGCCCGGATGAAAGCGGAAGCCGCGGTCGCCTTGGTCGTAGACCGACACGCCCAAGATGTCGGAGGGCAGCAGGTCCGCGGTGAACTGCATGCGCTGGAAGTTGAGGCCCAGCGTCGCAGCCAGTGCGCGCGCCAGTGTGGTTTTGCCAAGGCCCGGGAGGTCTTCGACCAAGACGTGGCCGCCGGCCAGCAGGGCGGTGAAGGCCATGCGGATTTCGAGCGGCTTGCCGAGCACCAGCCCATTGACTTGCGCGATGGCGGCGTCGAGCGACTCGCGAGCGCCGACGGGTAGGATGGCAGCCGATTTCGGAGGAGCGTGCATGACCGTCGCAGTGGCAAAAGAATCGCGTCAGTCTGGCATGCAGGCTTGGCCCGTCCGCGTGAAGTTCATCGCGGCGTGGGCCACATTTCTGGCGATAAAGCTGATTTTCGCGGCCAGCATGCCGCTGTTTGGCGACGAAGCCTTCTACGCCTGGGAGGCCCTGCATCCGGCCTGGGCCTATTCGGATTTACCCGGCGGCACGGCGGCGGTGATCGGTGTTGGCACGTGGCTGGCGGGCGATACGGTGTTCGGCGTTCGGTTAGGCAGTCTGCTCGCCGGCGCGCTGCTGCCTTGGCTGGTGGTGCGGTTGGCCGCGCGTTTGGGTGACCACGACAACGCGTGGCGGGCGGGGCTGTGGAGCCTGCCGCTGCCCCTGCTGTTGCCAATGGGGGTGATGGCCTTGCCCGACGGCCTCTTGGTTTTAGCGGCCGTGCTGGCGCTGGACGCCTGCGCCGGACTTTTGGCGCGTCAGCGCGGGGCGGGCGATGGCGTGCTGTATGGGCAGTTCGCGGCTGCGTTAGTGATGGGTGCGCTGGTGCACTACCGCTTCGGTCCATTGCTTATGGTCGGTGCGCTGGCGTTTTTTGCCTGCGGCGGGCTGGCCCGCTGGCGCGATGCCGGGCTCTGGGCTGCGCTGGCGCTGGGCGCCCTCGCGTGGTGGCCCATCATTGATTACAACCTCGGTGCCGATGCGGCGGGCCTGCGGTTTCAGCTGCTCGACCGCCATCCGTGGGCCTTCGAGCCGCGCGGACTGACCCAGCCCCTGCTGCAGGCCATCATCACCACGCCCCTGCTTTACGGCCTGTTTGCTTGGGCCCTGTGGCGCGGGCTGCGTTCCGACGCCGGCCCCGTGCCGCGATTTCTTGCGCTCTCGGGCATCGGCCTGTGGCTGTTCTATCTGGGCTTTGCCCCCTTCGTGGATCGCGCTCGGTTTTCCCTGCATTGGCCTTTGCCGGCCTACCTCGTTGCGGCGGCGCTCTTGCCGGCGGCCCTGAAGGCCGCGCACGCCGCGGGCCGCGGGCTTTGGGCGCGACGCATCGCGTCGTGGGCCGCGGGTTTCGCGGTGACAGCCTCCGGCCTGATGGCCCTGGTCTTTGCGATTCCATCGGTGCCGGGCTTGGCCGCACGCAGCGCCGGAACGGCCCTGTATCCCGATAATTTCGTTGGCTGGGCGGAAGTCAGCGACGCGCTGCGCTCGCGGATGGCGCCGGGCGACGTGCTGGTGGCCGATCACTTCATGCTGGCCGCACAGCTGTCGTTTTCGCTCGATCGGCAGCGGCAGGTCTTTGTGCTCGACCATTGGAACAATCACAAGCACGGTCGTGCGGCGCAGATTGCCGCGTGGGGCTACGACGAGGCCGGGCTCGCGCGCCTCCCGGTCGGCACGCCGGCGTGGCTGGCGTTCGAGGTCGGCGAGACGCCAAAGGCCCAGCGCGCAGCGTGGGTTGCGCGGACCTGTCAGTGGTTCGAGGGTGTGGAATGGGTGGCCACCGTGGAGGGTCCCGGCGGCGGCAAGCGCTTCTGGCTTTATCGAGGACGGCGTGCCGCTGAGCCCGGCGATGCAAAGTGCCAGCCGGTTCTGCCGGAGTCTTAGCCCGCCGGGTCGGACGATCCGCCGTCAGGGCCGCGACGCAGGGCGGCGGGCTCGCGGCGGGCGGCTTCATGGGCGGCGTCCGTGGCCTGAGTCAGAGCGTCGCCGGCCGATTCCAGCGCGCCAAGCTGCGCTTCCAAATGCTCGGCGACGCGGGCGAGGGCTGCGTGCGCGGTGCTCAGTTCATCCGGCGACGCATCCAAGCCTTTCGATTGAATCCACAGCCGGTGCTGAAGCAGGTCGCGTTTGGCTTCGTGCACCAGTGCATCGGCATCCAAAGCACGCTGCGCGCCGCTGGCTAGATCGCCGGCCAGACGGCCCACTGCGCCGCGCCAGGCGGCCATGCGCTGGCCCGCACGGGCGAGCAGGGCTTGTACGGCATCCGCCAAGTCCAACAGTTCGCGCAGCTGCCGCTCGCGACGACGGCGCTTCAGCACCTGCCAAACCACTCCGGTCGCCAAAATGGCAAGAACAGCAAGGACGATAAAAAAGAGGGTGCGGGAATCCATAGCGACTTCTGGTAAAACGTGGGCGGCCAGTGTGCCCGGCGCCCTTTGTGCTGGGCAAACCGGTGCGGCCTTCCTGAACGTCTCGACCCGTTTTTAATTGACATAAACCGCGCTCGGGATTAGCCTTCCGCGCTTATGTCCGCGACCTCGCTTTCCGTGGTGGACGCTTGGCGAATGGTTTCCGCCCAGCGAGTCTTCACCGGCCACGTCCCTCTCTCCGCCTTTCCCCGGCTTGCCGGCATGCTGGCGGATACCGAGGGCGAATGCCGCTATGGAATCGAATTCGGACGTGACCTGGCGGGTTTGGCCACGGTGGAGTTATCCGCCGACGCCGTGCTCCCGATGGTCTGCCAACGCACTCTTGAGCGCTTCCTGCTCCCGATCACGGTCTTTCAGCGCCTAGCGCTTCTGGCCGAGGACGAGGAAGAAAGCGCGCTCGTTAGTGAGGACGTCGAACCCGCTTTGGTGGGCCCCGGCGGCGAATTGAATCTGCTGGAATTGGTCGAGGATGAACTCATCCTTGCCCTGCCAGCCTTCCCGGTGAAGCCGGGAAGCACCGAAGTGGAAGCGGTCTGCAACGACCCGGAAGCGGAAGTGGAAGTGGAAGAACCCAGAATTAACCCTTTCGCCGCACTCGCTGCGTTGAAAGACCGCAAGACCCTCGGAGATTGACCCATGGCCGTTCAAAAATCCCGCGTTACCCCGTCCCGTCGTGGCCCGCGCCGCTCGCACGATGCGCTGTCCGCCAAACAGTTGGCGACTGACCCGACCAGCCGCGAGACGCATCTGCGTCACCACGTCACGGCCGATGGTTTCTATCGCGGCAAGAAAGTGATCCAGACCAAGACGAAGGTGGCCGACGCCGAGTAATTCGGCGCGGTTTGGCCTTGAAAAGGCCTGCCCTCACATCGTTTCGCGGGGCTTGCCAAGGCGAGTCCGGGCGGCGACGCTACGACGACGCGGCGGTGATAACCGTCGCGTTTCGTTTTTTTGCGTCATCGGATGGCCGCTTTGCGGTGTGCCCGTGGCCGACCTGGAGCCTTCAAGAATGACCGTGTACTCCCGCATTGCCGGTACCGGCAGCTATCTGCCGGAAAAGATCCTCACCAACGCCGATCTCGAGAAATTTGTCGAGACCTCGGACCAGTGGATCCGCGATCGCACGGGCATTGAGCAGCGCCACATTGCCGCCGAGGGTCAGACCACCGTCGACCTTGCCGAGCAGGCCGCACTGCGTGCGATGGAAGCCGCCGGCGTGAGCGCCAGCGAGCTCGATCTGATCGTCATGGGCACCACCACGCCCGACATTATTTTCCCCAGCTCAGCCTGCCTGCTGCAGGCACGGATCGGGGCCAGCGGCTGTCCGGCTTTCGACGTGAATGCGGCCTGCTCTGGCTTCATCTTCGCGCTGACCACCGCCGACAAGTTCATCAAATCTGGCGCGGCCAAGACCGTGCTAGTGGTGGGTGCCGAGACGCTCACCCGGATGCTGGACTGGAGTGATCGCAACACCTGCGTGCTGTTCGGCGATGGCGCCGGCGCGGTGGTGCTGAAGGCCGATGCCGAGACCGGCATCCTCAGCACGCACCTGCATTCCGACGGCGGAAAGAAAGAGCTTCTTTGGAACCCGGTGGGCGTGTCGGCGGGATTCAAAATGGAAGAAAAGAACGCCGGCGTCCGTGTGATGATGGTCGGCAGTGAGGTTTTCAAATACGCGGTGAAGGCGCTTGATAGCGTTGTCGAAGAGGCCTTGGCCGCAAATGGCGTCGAGAAAACGCAGCTGGATTGGCTGATTCCGCATCAAGCCAATTTGCGCATCATCGAAGCCACGGCCAAGCGCCTGGACATGCCGATGGATCGCGTCGTGTTGACGGTGCATAAGCACGGCAATACGTCGGCGGCATCTGTGCCGTTGGCGCTCGATGAGGCCGTGCGTTCGGGCAAGGTCCAGCGCGGCCAGCT
>JBBQIA010000186.1:0-4551 GCA_038324485.1 Lysobacterales bacterium | reverse complement strand
CGCCATGCGCTTTGTCGCGCTGGCCGTCACCGTCGCCTGCGCGTTGCTGATGGTGAGTCGCGTGCGCTTTTTCAGCTTCAAAGGCTGGCCCGGCGACCGCGTGCCGTTCTGGTTCATGCTGCTGGTCGTCGCCGTTCTGGTGGCGTTGATGATTAATGCGCCGACGGTGATTTTCGTGGTCGCCATGGTCTACATCGCGAGCGGTCCACTGGCGTGGCTGTGGCTGCGCCGACGTGCGAAAGCCGCCTCCGCGTGAATTGGTCGCCCTTGCAGCGTCGAGCGCTGGAGTCGATGGGCTACGCCGTGCTGGAGCGTCGTCCTTCGGCCAGTCAAGAGGCCGCCTCGCTGGCGCGCGTGGCGCTGCCGCCCGGGCTTCGCCACGGGCTTGAGCGCTGGGTGGGTACCCTGTGGTCGGACTGGCCCGCACCGAGCGGGGAACCGAAGGACGCGGCGTTTAAACGGGCCCTGTGGCGTCGCATTCGCGACTGGCGGCGCGGGGTCTAAGCCGTGGTGGCTGAGCGGCTGCGCGAGGCGGTTCAGTTTCGCCCAATGCGAGCGGCGGACGTGCCCTTGGTCGCGTCCATGGAGCATCGCGCTTACGAATTTCCTTGGACGACCGGGATCATCAAGGACTGCCTGAATTCAGGCTATCAGTGCTGGGTGGTGGAGTCGGCCGACGGGCTGCTGGGCTACGGCGTGGTGAGCATCGGTGCCGATGAGGCTCACTTGCTGAATCTGTGCATCGACCCCTCAATGCAGGGCCGCGGCTTGGGTCGTCGGCTGCTGCGGCGGATGGTCGACTTAGCGCGCTGGCACATGGCCGACCGCGTGTTCTTGGAAGTGCGGCCGTCGAACCCTTCAGCGATTGCGCTCTACGCCAGCGAAGGCTTCAACGAGATTGGGCAGCGCCCAGGCTATTACCCGGCCCGAAACGGGCGCGAAGATGCATTGGTGATGGCGATGGAGTTGCTGCCGCCGGAGCCAAGCGACCCCGCGTAACGCCGAGCAGATTCAGGCCCAGACTTGGGTGGCGACGGCCGCGAAATGCAGGCTGCTGCCCGCCAGCACGAAGCCGTGCCAGATCGTGTGCGTATAGCGAATTCGGCGGCTGAGGTAGAACAACGTGCCTAGCGTGTAAGCGACGCCGCCGGAGAAAATCCAGATCAGGGCCCACGTGCTGAGCTGCTCGGTCATCGGCTTAATCGCAAAGACGGCCATCCATCCCATCAAGACGTAGATCAGGGTCGAGAGCTTCTGGTACTTGCCGGCGGTGTAGAGCTTGAAGATCACGCCGATGACCGCGAGCGTCCACGCGATGCCAAACAGCCACCATCCGCCGTGATCGCGCAGGCCCACTAGGGCGATCGGCGTGTAGGTGCCGGCGATGAGCAGGTAGATCGCGCAGTGGTCTAAAACCTTCAGGCGGGCTTTTCGCGCGGTCTTCAGCGGCGCGGCGTGATAGAGGGCCGAGGCGGTGTACAGCAAGACCAAGGTCACGCTGAAGACGATGGCGCTTCCCAGTTGCCAGCCGTCGCCCCAAAGCGCCGCCAGCGTAATCAGCACCGCCGATGCACCCACCGCCAGCACGGCGCCGGCGCCATGCGTGATGGCGCTACCGCGCTCATCGTGGATGTAGTGCAGCAGGCCGTGAAGGCTGAGCTTATTCATGCGCCGCACCGTGCCCGAAAGCCTTAGTGCTTGCCAGTGGGAGCGCTGCAGCCATTCAGAACCGCGCGCGGCTGGTCTTTAAGCCGTCCAGCATGGTCGTCCATTCGGCAAGGCGCTTGCGTTCTTGGTCGACCACGGCCGCCGGCGCGTTGGCGACGAAGGTGTCGGAGCTGAGCTTGGCGCCAGCCTTGGCGATCTCGCCTTCGACGCGCTTGATCTCTTTGTCGAGACGCGTGCGTTCGGCGTCAAGGTCCACCAAGCCTTCAAGCGGCACCAGCAGGGTGAGTTCGCCGAGCACAGCGGCAGCGCTGGCGGGCGGTTCGCCTTGCACCGGGTCGATGGATTCGAGGCGGGCTAAGAACTTCAGGCCGCCGGCATGGCGATGCACGCGCGCGATGTCGCGCTCGGCGGCTGCGCCGCGACCCGAAAGCAGCAGAGGGACGGCTTTGCCGGGCGCCACGCCGAGCGTGCTGCGAATCGAGCGCAGGGCGGTGATGGCGCTTTTCAGCCACTCGATGTCGGCCGCAGCGTCAGGGTGCAGATGAGCGGCATCGAAGGTCGGGTAGGCCTGCGTGCTGATCGAGGCCCGGGCGTCGCTGGCGGCGATAAGGCCCAGTTTCGGGGCGAGATGCGACCAGATTTCTTCGGTGACAAAGGGCACCAGCGGATGCAGCACGCGCAGGCTTTGTTCCAGCACATAAAGCAGCGTGTGGCGCGTCGAGGCGATGGCCGCGGCGTCATCGCCCAGCAGGGCGGGCTTCGAGAGTTCCAAGAACCAGTCGCAGACCTCGTTCCACACGAACTCGTACATGGCTTGCGAAGCCAAGTCAAAGCGATAGGCGGCGAACTGCGCGTCCACCTCGCGCAGCAAATGCTGCAGGCGGTCGAGGATCCAGCGCTCGGCGTCGGTGGTGGGCGTTGGCATGCCCTTCGCTTCAAAGCCTTCGGTGTTCATCAGCACGAAGCGCGCGGCGTTCCACAGCTTGTTGCAGAAGTTTTTGTAGCCCTCGCAGCGCGCGAGGTCGAACTTGATGTCGCGGCCGTGCGTCGCCAGCGAGGCAAAGGTGAAGCGCAGGGCGTCGGCGCCGAAGGCTGGGATGCCCTCGGGGAACTCTTTGCGGGTGGCTTTTTCGATCTTTGGCGCGTCAGTCGGCTTCATCAGGCCGCTGGTGCGCTTGGCCACCAGCGCATCGATGCTGATGCCGTCGATCAAGTCGATGGGGTCGAGCACATTGCCTTTCGACTTCGACATTTTTTGGCCGTCTTTGTCGCGCACGAGGCCGGTGATGTAGACGTCCTTGAACGGCACGTCGCCGGTGAAGTGCTCGGTCATCATGATCATCCGGGCGACCCAGAAGAAAATGATGTCGAAGCCGGTGACCAGCACCGACGAAGGCAGGTAGCGCTCGTAGCCGCGCTCGGCCATCGCTTTTTCGTCCGGCCAGCCCATGGTCGACTGCGGCCAGATGGCCGAGCTAAACCAGGTTTCCAGCACGTCGCTGTCTTGACGCAGCGCAACGTCGGGGCCGAAGCCATTCGCGGCGCGCACTTCGGCTTCCTCGCGGCCCACGTAAATGCGGCCGGCCTCGTCGTACCACGCCGGGATGCGGTGGCCCCACCAAAGCTGGCGGCTGATGCACCAGTCCTGGATGTTTTCCAGCCAGTGGCGGTAGGTGTTGATCCAGTTTTCCGGCACGAAGCGCACGCGCCCGCTGGTGACGGCGTCGAGGCCATTGGTGGCGAACTCGTCCATCTTCACGAACCACTGGTCGGTCAGATAGGGCTCGATCACCTGACCGGTGCGGTCGCCGCGCGGCACCATCAATTTGTGCGGCTTGGCTTCGACCATCAGGCCGAGCGCGTCGAGGTCTTCGAGAATGATTTTTCGGGCTTCGAAGCGATCGAGGCCGTGATATTTCGCCGGGCCGGCCTCGTTCAAGTGCGCCGTGTCGGTGAACAGGTTGATCGTCGGCAGACCGTGGCGCTGGCCGACAGCGTAGTCGTTGAAGTCATGCGCGGGCGTCACTTTCACCACGCCCGTACCGAAATCGCGATCGACGTAGTCGTCGGCAATGATCGGGATGTCGCGGTCGCAGAGCGGCAGGCGCACGTGCTTGCCGACGAGGTGCGCGTAGCGCGAGTCCTCGGGATGCACCATCACCGCCACGTCGCCGAGCATCGTCTCCGGACGCGTGGTGGCCACCACCAAATAGTCGCGGGTTTCGCGCAGGGTCTCGACGCCGTCGGCATCGTGCTCGACGTGTTCTACCGTTGCGCCGCCGACCAGCGGGTAGCGAATCGACCACAGGTGGCCGTTTTCTTCTTCGCTCACCACTTCTAAATCGGAAATGGCGGTCTTCAGCACCGGGTCCCAGTTCACCAGCTTCTTGCCGCGGTAAATCAGGCCTCGTTCGTGCAGCTTGACGAAGGTTTCGATGACCGCCGTCGAGGGCATCGGGTCCATCGTGAAGGTGCTGCGCGACCAGTCGCCCGAGCTGCCCATGCGGCGCATCTGGCGCTCGATGGTGTCGCCGGATTCTTTCTTCCAGTCCCACACCTTGCCGATGAAGGCCTCGCGGCCGAGCGAGTCGCGGGTTTCGCCCTGGCCGGCCAAATGCAGATTGCGCGAGACCACCATTTCAGTGGCGATGCCGGCGTGGTCGCTGCCCAGTTGCCACAGGGTGTCGAAGCCCTTCATGCGGTGGTAGCGCACCAGCGTGTCCATCAGCATGTGCTGGAACGCGTGGCCCATGTGCAGGGTGCCGGTGACGTTCGGTGGCGGCAGCAGAATGCTGTAGGCCGGCTTGGTGGCGTCGCCTGAGGGCTTGAACAGACCGTGGGTCTCCCAGTGGGCATACCAGCGGGTTTCAAAGGAACGGGGCT
>JBBQIA010000185.1:0-4560 GCA_038324485.1 Lysobacterales bacterium | reverse complement strand
AAGCGGCGATCTTGCGGGTATCCTCGGGCTTCAGGCGCGAGACCCGTCAACGCACTCAGGGAATGACCAATGCGAAAGACGCTGCCATGACCATCCTCTCGGAACTCAAGCGCCGCAACGTCATCCCCATGGCGGGGCTGTATCTCGTCAGGACGTGGCGGGTAGTTCAACGGGAGCGGGCCAGCGAATGAGCAAGCCGAGGGGTGAGTCCGCGCCTCCGAGTTCCGCAACCGTCGACGCCGGAGCGGTCGCACCGCCAGCGCATCGCTCGCGCTGGCGGCGCTTCTCGCCTTCGATGGGCTGGCCGGCGTTCTGGAGCGAGATCCTGATCGTGTTCCTCGGCGTGGTGATCGCGCTGGCCGCGAATGAAGCGGTGCAGGAATGGACCTGGCGCAGCAAGGTGAAAGAGGCTGAAGTCCGTTTGCGGCACGACGTCGACACACTGTTTATTTGGTATGCCGAGGCGGTGGTGACCCAGCCCTGCGTCGACGCGCAGCTTGAGGCGCTGGGTCGTCGGGTGCTGACCAGTGGCGAGGTCCTGCAGCCGGCGCCGATCCACCGGTCGACGACCGGCGTTGATCAGTTGGCTTCCGTGCCGGGACGGCCCTATGTCTTCGGGACGTGGGACGCCCTTGTGGCGGATGGCACGGCGACCCACTTCGCGCGCGATCGTCAGGCTCTCTTCAACAGCATCGCCCGAGGCGTTGAAAACGCCCGCGAACGCGGATCGGCAACGTGGGGACTGCTCGGCCGGCTGCAGGTGATGCGGGAGCCGATCCCACTCGACCCCGTGGTGCGCTCCACCCTGCTTGCCGACATCCACGAGCTGCGCCTGATCAGTCAAGGCGCCGTTAATAGCTCGCGGCAGCAGATGACGCGCTTGGAAAGGATGTACGGCGGCCCAGACGCCGATGGGATCGATGAGTTCCTGTATGGCGGGCCGCAGACAGACGATGCTTGGGACGTCTCTCGCACGGTGGTGTTCTGCAAAGCGCAGGGGCTTCCACTGGCCGACTGGCGAGGTTTCTCCGAAGCCCCGCGCCTCCCCGCCTCGACCGCCCCGGCCGCGGGGAAGACGCCATGAGCGACGACACGGTAGAAACCACCGAACCCCGCCGCACCCGCCTGCTGCGCGTGGCCGAGCACATCCGCACGCAGAACTGGACCGCGATCAGCATCGAGTTCACCGAGCGCCCGCGCGATGACCTGCGTGGCGAGCTCTGGGTCTATGACTTCTTGGTCGCTTACTACCGCGACGTGCGCGATGCCGGTGATCGTGCGATCGGCGATTTGGAGGGCGCAGCGCCGCTTTCGAGCCATGACCTTCTGGTGGCGGCATACCGCGCCAGCCAGTACCGCGAAGGTGCCCGACGTCGAGACACCTACGACGAACTCGTTTCGACCGGCAGCCTCGGACTAGTGACAGATCAGCTGCTGCTCCAAAGGGCAGCCTCCATATATCGCCTGCGCACGATTGAACCTGCGCACGATTGAAAACGCCACGCGAGAAGGGCTCGAGCAGGGCTATCGGATCGAATTCCGCAAGGCGATGCCGATGACCGTGCAACGCGAACTGGCGCGCCGCTGCGGCGATCGCCCCGTCCAGCCCGGACAGTACGATGGCATCGATTCCGTCATCGATTACCCCTGCACGCTGGACCTGCCGCCAGCAATCCTCGACGCGGCAGCAGCGGCGCTTCGCGCCGACCCGGAGATCCGCCGCGCTCTGCGCCTGCGCATCGCCGACCTCAATACGCGCCTGTTCGACTTCACCGGCGGCAACCGCGATCAGTTCGCCCAATTGGAAGAAAGCCTGTCGAGCGCGCCATAAGTAGGCAGGTTCGCTAGAACCAAGAAGCGCGAGGGCTTACAGTCGGGACTCACTCGGGAGACCTCACTATGCGTCTGCGCCTCAGCCTGATCGCCACGTCAATCGTTCTTGCCCTACCCGCTCATGCAGCCACCACCGCCCTGCAGTGCGGTGACGTCTTCGACGCTGCGAAAGGCAGCCTGATGGGCGCGCAAACCCTCGTCATCGACGACGGCCGCATCACGTCGGTGCAGCCGGGCAAGGTGGCCGTCGAGGGCGCCACGGTCATCGACCTTGCGGGCCACACCTGCTCGCCGGGCTGGATCGACCTGCATGTGCACGTTGGCAGCGAATCCAGCCCGCAGAGCTACTCCGAGGGTTTTCGCTTGGATGACGTCGATTTCGCGCTGAGGGCAACGCAGTACGTTCGGCGCACTCTCGATGCGGGCTTTACGACCGTCCGTGACTTGGGCGGCGAAATCACCCCGCACCTGCGCGACGCCATCAATGCCGGCACCATCCCCGGCCCGCGCATTTACGCCGCCGGCAAGTCGATCGCCACCACCGGCGGCCACGCCGACCCGACCAATGGCTTGAGCAACACCCTGTCCACCCTGATGGGCCCGCCCGGTCCGACCGAAGGCGTCATCAACGGCCCCGATGCGGCTCGTCAAGCCGTGCGCCAGCGCTACAAGGAAGGCTCGGACACCATCAAGATCACCGCCACCGGCGGCGTGCTGAGCTATGCCCGCAGCCCCGATGCCCCGCAGTTCACCGTCGAGGAAATTCGCGCCATCGTCGACACCGCGAAAGATTATGGCTACACCGTCGCCGCGCACGCGCATGGCGATGTGGGCATGCGTCGCGCCATCGAAGGCGGCGTGTCCAGCATCGAGCACGGCACCTTCATGAGCGAAAGCACCATGCGCATGATGAAAGAGAAAGGCACGTGGTACGTGGCCACGCTCAGCGCCGGTCGCTTCGTCGGCGAGAAGGCCGAAATCGACGGCTACTACCCAGAAATCATCCGTCCGAAGGCGCGTGCGGTCGGCAAGCAAATCATGGCGACGTTTTCGCGCGCTTACGCGATGGGCGTGCCGATCGCGTTTGGTACCGATGCCGGCGTCAGCCCGCACGGCGACAACGCGCGCGAGTTCGAGTTCATGGTGGAAGCCGGCATGCCCGCCAACGTCGCCCTGCAAAGCGCCACGGTGAATGCGGCAAAGGTGCTTGGCGTGACTGACATTGGCCAGATTGCGCCGGGCTTTGTGGCCGACGTGGTGGCCGTCCCGGGTAATCCGCTGGAGGACATCGCGCTGACGAGTCGCGTGGCCTTCGTGATGAAGGCCGGCGATGTGGTGAAAGCGCCCAGCCGCTAGGGCTTTGCGACGCTGGCCGGCTTGATTTCGTCGGTCAGCGTCTCCAAATATCGCAAGACGAGTTTTTATTGATGGCGCGTTTCGACGCGCCTTATTTTTTACGGAGCCCTTTGGTGATTCAGTTTGATGGCATGACCCCGCCCCCCTCAGCCGCCGCGCCGGCCGCTGTAGGCCACGTGTTCGATGCGCAGTTGGCGAGCTTCGAAACGGATGTGCTGCTGAAGTCGAAAGAAGTCCCGGTGTTGGTCGACTTCTGGGCGACTTGGTGTGGGCCCTGCAAAACCTTAGGGCCGCTGCTCGAAAAGCTGGCCGCCGAATTCCACGGTGGTTTTCTGCTGGCCAAAGTGGACGTGGATGCCGAGCAGCAGCTGGCCGGCTACTTCCAAATTCGCTCGGTGCCCACCGTGCTGCTGATCAAAGACGGGCAGATCGTCGATGGCTTCCCGGGCGTTATTCCCGAAGGCCAGCTTCGGCAGTTCCTGGCCACGCATGGCGTCGTGCCGGCTGCGCCGCCGGAAGACGATGCGCCCGTCGACGCTGAACCCATCGACCCGGAAGCCGAGGTCATTCGCCTGCGTCATGCGGTGACGGATGCGCCAGACGATGCCGCGCTGAAACTCGACTTGGCGCTGGCTCTGCTCAAGGTGAGCGCCGCCGCTGAGGCCGAAGTGCTTCTGGATGGTCTGCCCGCCAACCTCGCCACCGACGACCGCGCCATTCGTGCACGGGCCCAATTGGGGTTTGCGGCGCTGATGAAGGATGGCCCGCCGGCGAGCGTGCTTGAACAGGCCATCGCCGCCGATCCCGGCGACCTTCGCGCTCGTCATCTGCTGGGCGTTCGTCTGATCATGGAAGGCGACGCTGCGGCCGGGCTCGAACAATTCCTTGAAATGCTGCGACGCGACCGCGCTTTCGGCGATGCCTTGGCGAAAAAATCCTTGATCGACGCCTTCCGCATCATCGAGGACGACGACTTGGTCGGCGTCTACCGGCGCAAAATGGCTTCGGTGTTGTTTTAAGCATGTCGCCCCGCCTCATGCGCCACGGGTTCAACCTGTGGCCGCCGTTCTTGCTCACCGGAATCCACGTCACTGCCCTGTCTGACGACTGGCGTCATGCGGCGGTAGAGCTGCGGCTGCGGCCGTGGAATCGCAATTATGTGGGCACGCATTTCGGCGGATCGCTGTTTGCGATGACCGATCCGTTTTGGATGATTTTGATCATGCGGGCGCTCGGTCCGGACTACGTGGTCTGGGACAAGGCCGCCGAAATCGACTTCATCCAGCCGGGTCGAGGCACGGTGCATTGCCGCTTTGATCTGGAAGACGGCGTGCTTGACGAAATGCGCGCCGCCGCCGCCGACGGCAGCAA
>JBBQIA010000184.1:0-4578 GCA_038324485.1 Lysobacterales bacterium | reverse complement strand
CGGCCACTACGCGCATTTGTTTACGCTGCAGGCGCAGGGGTATCGCTGAGCATCAAGTCAGCCCGTGTGACTCACCCGGGCGCATCGGTCTTGAGTGCGTGGTAATCCAAGGCAGCGAGGGGGATGTTCTGCAGCGCCGCCTCATGGGTGGCCTCTCGTCGAATCGGAGGCGCCACGCCCGCTTCGAACGCCTCCATCCAGCGCGCTGAACACACGCACCAGCTGTCCCCAGGTTTTAGGCCCGGAAAGTTGAACTCGGGTCGTGGCGTCACGAGGTCATTGCCCCTTTGGCGCGAGAACTCGAGGAACTCGACGGTGACCTTGGCGCAGACGGTGTGGCTACCGCGGTCTTGAGCATCCGTGCGGCAGCAGCCGTCGCGGAACCAGCCGGTTTTCGGGGAGTGGCTGCAATCCTGAAGCGGCGTGCCCAGAACATTGCGCGGGTGATTAGAGGCGGTCATTCGAGGCCATCGCTTTGTTGGTTTCATCAATGAAAGAAGAGTGATATCGCAGCAATTATCGTAGCCAACGGTCCATTCTGCCGGCGCAGTTCGTCTTCGCACGTGGCCTAAGATTTATCGCCACAATCCAAATCCCAGCTTGAGCAAAACTGATGCTGTGAGCGTATGCGCTGCGAACCATAGATGCGTAAACGTTTCGCCATCGCCGGCTTACGTGGTCCAGTCTAAATCGTGCAGCTCGCCTCTGTGCGCTGGCGCACCGAGTCTGCGCAGGTGTCGACTTAGACTCGATCACCGAATCAATTTTGATTTCTCAAAGGCATCAGCAATGGCTAACGTTACCAAAGTGCTGGAAGTCAGCAGCGCGTCAAAAAAGGGCATCGAAGATGCCGTCGAAGGTGGGCTGAAGAAGGTCGCGAAAAGCGTCAAGAACATTAAGGGTGCTTGGGTCAATGACATCAAAGTGATCACCGATGACGACGGCCGTGTTACCGAATGGCGGGTCAACATGCGGGTCAGCTTCGTCGTCAATTGAGAAAGAGTCGCTGCCTCCGAAGATCGGCAGCGGCCCGACGTTGTTCTTGACGATGGCAAAACCTGCCGTCGCCGTCGGTGCGCATATGCACTAAGTGGGCACTCAACGTGACCACACGAAATGCATCTTGGTGGGGCAGATCAGTGGCTTGGCGCAACGATGAGGGCGGTCGGGCACGGCTATGTGTTGCGGCGAACAGACGGCATTGCCGCGTTCGTTCACGCTAGTTCTAACGGACGGCGCACTCGCAGGCCCGTTGCATTGCTGCAACTCGCGCGATTTCGAATCTCCACAAGGAATTTCATTGCAGACAGCAAGCATGCAAGGCGTGGTCAATCGCTTGTGCGAGATCTTGCCGAAGCGCCAGCGCGTCCGCCTGCAGATCTTGTGCGAGCCAGTTGAACTGGAATTTGGCGCCGTGCTGTGCGAGCCGAGCCAGCGCTACGAGTACGTGTATTTCCCGCTCAATGGATTCATTTCACTAGTCACGTCGCTGCACGGCCATTCACGCCTGGAGATAGTGCTGATAGGCAATGAGGGCATGTTGGGCGCGAGCGTGAAGCCAGGCACGAATCGAGCGCCAATGCGTGCTGTGGTGCAGGGTGCCGGAAGCGGGTTGATGCCGTTTCAGGAAGCATTGCGAGTCAGCCCAGCCCTGCGCCGGCTGATGCACAGCTATCTCTACGTACAGATGAATCAGTTGTCGCGCTCATCTGCGTGTCTTAGTTTTCATGAAATCGAGCCGCGCTTGGCGCGCTGGCTGTTGATGACCCACGATCGCGCGCACGCCGACTGTTTTTACCTCACCCATGAGTTTCTTGCCGACATGCTCAGTGTGCGTCGAAGCGGCATCACCATTGCCGCTGGCAGCCTGCAGTCACGCGGGCTTATCCATCACCGGCGAGGAGAAATCACGGTGCTTCATCGCGCAGAGCTTGAGGCGGCGTCGTGCGACTGCTATCTGGCGCTGATCGACTACTACAACGCCAGTTTTGGAGCGCGACCTGCATGAGTAAAAACGCGTTTGGCAAAGCACCTGTAGAACATCCGCCAACTTCCCGCCCAACCATGGTTGCCGCCCCGTGAACAAGACAAGCAATGTGGCAAACATCCCCCTGATGAGAAGTCTTGACGCCCCAGTGGGAGGCTCGCCGGCCGGCGACTCGCTGGTGGGCCTGCTGAACAAGACGACTCGGGTCAGAAGTCTGGTTGAGGAATGCAGCAGCGAACTTGCTGAAGTCAACGCCGGCATGCAGCGCACATTGCAGGTTCCGGAGCTGAGCAGAGGCGCGCAGGATGTACTGCAGAAGAATCAGGCTGTGGAGGAAAAGGTCTCCGAAGTCGCCTCGAGGATTGATGCGATCAACAATGACCTCTCTGGAGAGCTTCGCGACCGCTCGTTGCTGAAGCAGGTGCTGGCCCATGTCGAAATGAGTGAGGCGTCGGCCCGGCACAGGGCGCTGCACGATGCGCTGACTGGATTGCCCAACCGCGCATTGCTTGACGATCGCCTAGTCCATGGTTTGGCAATGGCAACCCGCCAAACGTGGGGAATGGCCGTCATGTTCCTGGACCTAGACGCCTTCAAGCAGATCAACGACACCTACGGCCATGCGGCCGGTGACCGCGTTCTGCAAGTGGTGTCAAAGCGATTGCTAGAGAACACACGTAGCGACGACACCGCAAGTCGCTATGGCGGTGACGAGTTCGTGTACTTGATGATGGACGTCAAGAGTGAGGATGACGTAGCGCAGTTCGCGCAGATGCTGTTGGAGTCATTGCACCTGCCTTGTGAGGTGAGAACGGACTCAAGCACGGTAAGCCTGCATGTGAGGGCGAGCATCGGCATCGCGCTGTTTCCACAGCACAGCCGCGCAGCTGATGGCCTGATGCACCTCGCTGATACAGCTATGTATAAGGCCAAACGCAGCGGGTCGGGCTACGCGTTCGCAAGCTAAGGAAGGTCTGAACAACACGCCATGATCTGACGCCTACCCGCGACCGAACGGGCTCTCGATCGACGAAGTCAGTGGTGCTTGTTCTTCGGTCCTTATCTCGGAAAGGAAAATCTCCCGACGGAGCCGCTTGCGCTTGCCCAGCTCCTCGGCGTCACCGAACGTCAGCTGCATCGAAGTCATCCTCTAACAGACGTGACATTGTCGCGGACGTGGGAGGACTTGTTCAGACTTTCCTTAAGCGGTCGTGTTTCGCTCGAGAGTAGTGAGAGGCATCGCCTTCGCCGTTGGCGAGCTTTTGCTCCGAATGCGGTATGGGTTCTGCAATCGATGGCTACCGCTCGCCCGGCAAAGCAGAGATTGCCTCATCGACGATGACCTGTGCTTCCTTCAGGATGCGCTGCAGGTGCACCTCGCCGCTGAAGCTTTCTGCATAGATCTTATAAATATCCTCGGTGCCTGAGGGCCGGGCGGCAAACCAGCCGTTTTTTGAAATGACCTTAATGCCGCCAATGGAAGCGCCGTTGCCTGGCGCGCGGTCGAGCACCGCGGTGATCGCTTCGCCGGCCAGTTCGCGTGCCTTGATGCCTGAAGGCTCCAGCGCAGCGAGCTTTTTTTTCTGCGCAGGCGTGGCCGGTGCTTCGACGCGGTGGGCGACCGGTTCGCCGAGCTCGCGCACAAGCTCCGCATAAAGCCTTGCCGGATCATGCCCGCAGCGCGCCGTTATTTCGGCTGCCAGCAGCGCCGCTACGAGGCCGTCCTTGTCGGTGGTCCACACCGTGCCGTCGCGGCGCAGGAAGCTGGCGCCGGCGCTTTCTTCGCCGCCGAAGCCCAGCGAGCCGTCCAGCAGGCCGGCCGAGAACCACTTGAATCCGACCGGTGCGTCGAACAGCTCGCGGCCCAGCCGTGCAGCGACGCGATCGATCAGCCCGGTGCTGACCACCGTCTTGCCAACGGCTGCGCGTGCGCTCCAGCCGCTGCGATGCGTAAACAGATAGTCGATCGCTACCGCCAGATAGTGATTCGGCGCCATCAGGCCGCCTGTGGGCGTGACAATGCCGTGGCGGTCATGGTCGGTGTCGCAGGCGAAGGCAATGTCGAAGCGGTCTTTCATGCCGTGGAGGCGCTGCATTGCGTAGGGCGATGAGGGATCCATCCGGATTTTGCCGTCCCAGTCCACGGTCATGAAGCCGAAGGTCGGGTCGACCACGTCGCTGACCACGGTAAGGTCAAGCCGGTGATGCGCGGCGATGCGCGCCCAGTAGTGCACGCCGGCACCGCCGAGCGGATCGACGCCGATGCGGAGCTTGGCATCGCGGATAACGTCGAAGTCGAGTACGTGGCCAAGGTCGGCGACGTAGGCGCTCACAAAGTCATGGCGGTGGGTGGTCGGCGCGCGCAGCGCTTGCGCATACGGTACGCGCTTGATCCCGCACAGCGCGGCGTCGAGAAAGCCGTTCGCGATGGCCTCGATGCCGGCGGTAACGTCGGTGCCCGCCGGGCCGCCGTTCGGCGGGTTGTACTTGAAGCCGCCGCTGTCCGGCGGGTTGTGCGACGGGGTGATGACGATGCCATCGGCAAGAGCGCTGCTGCGGCCCTGGTTGTGCACCAGAATAGCCTGGCTGAT